>CAZYJP010000510.1:0-1910 GCA_964647795.1 uncultured Thermodesulfobacteriota bacterium | reverse complement strand
TCGCGGAGATCGCACCTCGGGCAGTTCACCCGGTGCTGGGCCGGACCGCCGAGCAGTTGCGGGAGGCCCTCGGCCCGACGCCGGACGTACGGTGTGCAGGGCGGCCCCCGTGGGCCGCAGCCCTGGAGGGAGCGAAGGACTGATGGGGATCTTCCGACTGCTCCTCTACGGGGCCCTCCTCTGGCTCCTGTACCGGCTGATCCGGGGCCTGCTGCCGGGAGCGGCTTCGGAGGGTCGCGATAGCAGGGGGACGCCCGCCGGGGGCCGCCTGGAAGGAGGAGAACTGGTGCAGGACCCGGTATGCGGGGTCTACGTGCCGAAGTCCACGGCCCTCCCGGGCCCCGGGGGGGAGTACTTCTGCAGTGAGGCGTGCAGGGACGCCCGCCGCGCGGGTTCCTGAGGTGGGCGCTCGATCCCCGCGCCGTTCGTCGGAGCCGGGGACGTCCCGGAAGCCAGCACACCGGGCCGTGCAGCCTCCCACCACGGGTGGAAAGCTCGGCCACCTATGGGCTGCGGTCTTCCTTGTCATGGTGATCGCCATCACCGTGGTGCTGGTGGGGAAGGGGTGTTTCGGCGGGTAGCGCTCCTCGGTCCCGGCGGACCCGGGGTAGCCCGTTTCGCCGCTTCGCACCGGAGGACGCCGTGGACACAACCCAGCTCTTGGCTTCCCTCGCCCGCCCCGACGCCTATCCCCACCCCTGCGAGAGCGTCCAGGTGTGCCAGACCCACATCTCGATGGTCTTCCTCGCCGGCGATTTCGCTTACAAGATAAAGAAGCCCTTGGACCTGGGGTTCCTGAACTTCTCGACCCTGGAACGCCGGCACCACTACTGCCTGGAGGAGGTGCGCCTCAACCGCCGCCTCGCGCCCTCGGTGTACCTGGGGGTCGTCCCGGTATCCCTCCACCGCGGGCGTCTGGCCGTGGGGGGAGAGGGCGAGGCCCTGGAGTGGGCCGTGTGGATGGAACGCCTCCCCGAAGAGGCCGTCCTCTCCCGGAGACTCGAGCGCGGTGAGGTCACGGGCGAGCTCTTGGCGACGCTGGCCGGCAGGGTCGCGGACTTTCACCGCAGGGCCGAGGGCGGTCCCCACGTGGACGCGATGGCGCGCTGGCCGGTGGTGGCCCACAACGCCCGAGAGAACTTCGAGCAGTCCGAAGCGCAGGCGGGAGACACGGTGTCGGTCGACGTGTTCGCCCGGCTGCGGGCCCTCACCGAGGCGCGGCTCGAGGAGCTTCGGCCCGTGGTGGAGGCCCGGGCGGCACGGGGCGTGCCCCGCGACACCCACGGGGATCTGCACCTGGACCACGTGTACGTCTTTCCGGACCGCTGCAGCCCCGGCGACCTGGTGGTGGTGGACTGTATCGAGTTCAGCGAGCGGTTCCGGTACGCCGACCCGGTTGCGGACGCGGCCTTCCTGTGCATGGACCTGGCGTTTCGGGGCCGCCGGGATCTGGCTGCCCGGTTCCGGGAGGCCTACCGGGAGGAGGCCGAAGATCCGGGGGGTGCACAGGTGTTCCCCTTCTACGAAGCGTACCGGGCTGCGGTGCGGGCCAAAGTGGAGGGGCTGCGGGCAGGAGAACCCGAGGTCCCGGCCCCGGAACGCGAAGCGGCCCGGCGTCGTGCCAGGGCCTACTGGCTCCTGGGGCTTGGAACCCTCGAAGCGGCTTCCCGCCGGCCCTGTCTGGTGGTCGTCAGCGGGCTGCCGGGAACCGGCAAGTCCACCCTGGCCCGAGGCCTCGCGGAGAAGGCGGGGTTCGCCATGGTCTCCACCGATCCGGTGCGCAAGGAACTGGCGGGACTCTCCTCGGATACGTCGGCACCGGCGCCCTTCGGCGCGGGGATCTACCCCCGCGAGTGGGACGACCGGACGTACGCCGAGTGCCTCCGGCGGGCCGGGGAGATCCTGGCCCG
>CAZYJP010000509.1:1049-1923 GCA_964647795.1 uncultured Thermodesulfobacteriota bacterium | reverse complement strand
CACTCGTCGGCCACGATGAGGTCGAAGGCGTGGACGGGGATGTCGAGCTCGACCGCGTCCTCCTCGACCTCCTCCTCGTCTTCCGGGAACGCGGCCGCTCGGCCGAAGAGGTTGACGGTCATCCGCTGGATCGTCGAGACGTAGACGAAGGCGAGGCCTGGCTTCGGGTCGACCAGGTAGGACTGGGGCAGGACCTTGGGGTCGAACTTCCGGTCTTCGAAGTCCTCCCGCTGGAACCGCTGGCTGTAGACCTCGTAGATCTTGTCGAACTTGAGGCCCGGCTCGGGCTCGAAGGAGGCAAAGGCGCGCACGGCCTGAGCGGCCAGGGCCTTCCGGTCCACGAGGAAGAGCACCCTCGGGGCCAGGCCGGCCTTCATGAGCCGGTAGACCTGGTTGACCAGGGTGAAGGTCTTGCCCGTCCCCGTGGCCATGGCCAGGAGCATGTGGCGCTTGCGCTCGGCGATGGCCCCCTCCACTGCCTCGTTGGCTTCTGCCTGATAGGGGCGGAGCAGCGGGTGGTTGTTGGGCGCGTCGAGGAGGCGGTCGCAGGCCGCCTGGAAGTCCTCGCCGAGCCGCTCCAGGAGCGCCTCGGGCGTGTGGAACCGGGCGATCCGCCGCGACCGGTTCAGGGGGTGGCGCACGTCGTGGTACCAGAGGACCTCGCCGTTCGTGGCGTAGAGGAAGGGGACTCGGAAGCCGTCGAAGTCGAGAGGGTTGAGGGTGGCTCCCCGGGAGTAGCGCTCCGCCTGGGTGAGGACGTTCTGGGGGCCGAGGGTGAGCTTCTTGGCCTCGACGATGCCGAGGATCCGGCCGCCGGCGACCAGGGCGTAGTCGGCGGGGCCGTTCCGGGTGGGGTACTCGGTGACGGCACACC
>CAZYJP010000509.1:0-1039 GCA_964647795.1 uncultured Thermodesulfobacteriota bacterium | reverse complement strand
GCATCGGCGCTCCCAACGTGATCCGCTTCCAGACGGGCAACCTGCCGACGGGCGTGGTGGTCGCCAGCAACGGCCTGCGGGCTTACACCAACAACGAGGTGGGGTACTCGGTGACGGCACACCGATCGGACGAACCGAGGCTCCGGCCGGGCTGGAAGGGCACCACCTTCCACCCGGCCGCCTCGAGCCCGGGGTCGATGAGGCGCCTGCGGGTTCCCCGCTCCGACTCCCCGGCTCGCCGCGCCCTCACCGCCGCCGGCCAAGACAAGAAGGCCGCCCCACCAATCCGGTGACGGCGGCCTCACGCCCGCTTCGTCCTTCCTGCGTTCCTCGCCCCGCGCTGCCCCGTGCTTCCATTCTCGCCCCCGCGGTCTTAGGACCCGACCTTCTTACACCCCGAGGCATGCGGGGGTCAAACACTCCGGGCCGATACACGTCCTGAGTCCGCTCCGGTATCTCTCGTCTCCTCGGAACAAACCCCGGCGGTCACGCACGCTTTTTGGCGGGCCGCGGGCCGCCCGCTACATCGAGAAGTACGGCACCGGCACCCTCATGATGATCCGCGAGAGCCTCGACCACGCCCTGCCCGAGCCCGACTTCGCCCAGCGCGGAGGCGAGTTCACCATCGCCGTGTGGCGCGACGGGCTGACCAATGAGGTGCTGGCCGCAGTGGGGCTCAACGACCGACAGCAAAGGGCCGTCGTCCACGTCAAAACCACGGGGCGAATTGGGAACACCGACTATCAGCAGTTGAATGCTGCGACAAAGAAGACTGCTTCGCGCGACTTGGAGGACCTTGTCTCGAAGGGGCGGGGGATCATGGGGCGGGGCACCCATTATGTCTTGGCTCGGAAAGGGGACATAACCCCCCCCCGCTGGCTCGGTTCGCGGCCACACCCCATTTTACAATCTGAGAAGGTCCGAAGAGGGCCGGGTACAGTAGTACTGGGCCTTCTCTTGATCTTTCCTCAGTTGTCGCTGTGGTTGCCACAACTAGTGAGAGGGTGATCCGACGGGCCCGGTTTCGCGAGGTTCCGCC
>CAZYJP010000508.1:0-1924 GCA_964647795.1 uncultured Thermodesulfobacteriota bacterium | reverse complement strand
GGCCGCCGAGACCGGCCACCTCGTGCTCTCGACCCTCCACACGGTGGATGCGGCCGAGACCATCAACCGGATCATCTCGGTCTTCCCCCCCTATCAGCAAAAGCAGGTGCGCCTGCAGTTGGCGAGCATCCTCAAGGGGATCGTCTCCCAGCGCCTGGTGCCCCGGGCCGACGGCAAGGGACGGGTCCCGGCGGTCGAGGTCATGGTCGCCACGGCGAGAATCCGGGAGTGCGTGGAGATTCCGGAGAAGACCAAGGAGATTCGCACCGCCATCGCCGAGGGCTACACGACCTACGGGATGCAGACCTTCGACCAGTCCCTGCTGGGGCTTCTCAAGAACAATCTCATCACGTACAAGGAGGCTCTGCGCC
Organism: uncultured Thermodesulfobacteriota bacterium; assembly: GCA_964647795.1. Taxonomy (GTDB): domain Bacteria; phylum Desulfobacterota; class Deferrisomatia; order Deferrisomatales; family JACRMM01; genus JBFLZB01. The sequence goes on along the minus strand of CAZYJP010000508.1, from coordinate 1,553 downwards.
AGTCCTCCAACCCGGACGATTTCGCGCTGAAGATGTCGGGCATCAGCTCCACCACCGATGCCCGTTACGCCGGCGGGGAGGACATGGCGGGCTCCCCGGGCCCCAGGATCGAGCGTTTCTGAACCTTCGGCCTTCGCGGCCCGGCCGCTGGAAAGGGAGTCCCATGACGGGCGACGAGATCCGCAGGCGTTTCCTCGAGTACTTCGCTCGGCAAGGCCACCTGGTCCTGCCGAGCTCGCCCCTGATCCCCCACAACGACCCCACCCTGCTCTTCACCAACGCAGGGATGGTGCAGTTCAAGGACATCTTCACCGGGCAGGAGAAACGGCCCCACGCCCGGGCCGTCACCTGCCAGAAGTGCCTGCGGGTCTCCGGCAAGCACAACGATCTCGAGAACGTCGGCCGCACCGCGCGCCACCACACCTTCTTCGAGATGCTGGGGAACTTCTCCTTCGGGGACTACTTCAAGCGCGACGCCATCCGCCTCGCCTGGGACTTCCTGACGGCAGACCTCGGGCTGCGGGCCGACCGGCTGTGGGTCACCGTCTTCGAGAGGGATGACGAGGCCGCCGCCCTCTGGGAATCCGAGACCCCCGTGCCCGCCGAGCGCATCGTGCGCTGCGGCGAGAAGGACAACTTCTGGGCCATGGGAGACACGGGCCCCTGCGGACCGTGCAGCGAGATCCACTACGACCACGGCCCCGGCCGCTACCCCTGCCCCGACCCGGACCGGTGCAGCCCCGCCTGCGACTGTGACCGGTTCCTGGAGCTCTGGAACCTGGTCTTCATGCAGTTCGAGCGCTCCGCCGACGGGACCATGGCACCGCTGCCCAAGCCGAGCATCGACACCGGCGCCGGGCTGGAGCGCATCACGGCCGTCTGCCAGGGCGTACACTCCAATTTCGACTCGGATCTGTTCCGTCCGCTCATCGACTTCACCGCGGCGCTCGGCGGCGTGCGTTACGGCGCCGACCCGGAGGGCGACGTCAGCCTGCGGGTGGTGGCGGACCACATCCGCGCGGCCGTCTTCCTCATCGCCGACGGGGTGCTTCCCTCCAACGAGGGGCGCGGCTACGTCCTCCGGCGCGTCATGCGCCGGGCCATGCGCCACGGCTGGCTCCTGGGGTTTCGGGAACCCTTCTTCCACAAGGTCTCCGGCGTGGTGGTGGACCGGATGGAGGCCAGCTATCCGGCGCTCTCCGACAAGCGCTCCTACGTGGCCAGGGTGATCCTGCACGAGGAGGAGCGGTTCTCCCGAACCTTGGAGCGGGGCCTCCAACTGCTGGAGGACGCGGTGGCCGAGCTGCCGGCCGGGGGGGAGCGCGTGCTCCCCGGCTCGGTGGTGTTCCGGCTCTACGACACCTTCGGCTTCCCCGTGGACCTCACCGCCGACATCGTGCGCGATCGGGGCATCCGCGTCGACGAGGCCGGGTTCGGGGCCGAGATGGATGGGCAGCGCGAGAAGGCCCGCAGGGCCTGGAAGGGCTCCGGGGACGAGGCCCTCGCCGCCGGGTACCGGGAGCTCCGGGAGGCGGGGGTGGCCTCCGCCTTCG
>CAZYJP010000507.1:0-1924 GCA_964647795.1 uncultured Thermodesulfobacteriota bacterium | reverse complement strand
CCCTCCAGCACCAGCGCCGCCTCGGAGCCGCGAAGCCCCAGCACCTGGTGGCAGCAGTCGTTGCACCCTTCCCCGCAGGAAAGCTGGTCCCCGCACTCCTCGGCCACCCGGCGCACGAAGGACTCGACCCGCTCGAGGGCCTGGAACAGGCGGTCGCGGGCCTCCCCGGCCAGGGGCGGCGGGAGCATCACGCGGGCTTGCTCCTCTCCAGGTACCCCTTCAGCAGGTCCATGGGGATCGGGAAGAGAATGGTGTTCGTGTTTCCGGTGCTCACTTCCACCAGCGTCTGGAGGTAGCGGAGCTGAATCGCGGTGGGCTCGGTCCCGATCGTCCTGGCGGCGGCGGTGAGCTTCTCGGCCGCCTGATACTCGCCCTCGGCCGCGATGATCTTGGCGCGCCGTTCGCGCTCGGCCTCGGCCTGTCGGGCCATGGCCCGCTGCATCTCCGTCGGCAGGTCGATGTGCTTGAGCTCCACCGTGGAGACCTTCACCCCCCACGGGTCCGTGTGGCGGTCCAGGATCTCCTGGAGCTCCCGGTTGATCTTCTCCCGGTCGGAGAGCAGCTCGTCGAGCTCGGCCTGGCCGCACACGCTCCGGAGGGTGGTCTGGGCCAGCTGGCTGGTGGCGTACAGGTAGTCCTCCACCTCCACGATGGCCTTCATGGGGTCCAGGGTCCGGAAGTAGACGACGGCGTTCACCTTGACCGAGACGTTGTCCCGGCTGATCACGTCCTGGGCCGGGACGTCGTGGGCGATGGTGCGCAGGCTCACCTTCACCAGGCGGTCTACGAAGGGGATGAGGAGAATGAGCCCCGGCCCCTTGACACCGATGGCGCGGCCGAGCCGGAAGATGACCGCCCGCTCGTACTCGCGCAGGACCCGAACAGCGGTGAGCAGAAAGGTCAAGAGGGCCAGCGCGGCCAGGATGATCGCCACAGTGCCCATCTCACTCCCTCCTCTCGGCCCCGAGGGGGCCGACTCGCAGTGCCATTCCCGCCACCTCGAGCACCTCGACCTCGGCGCCCTCGACCATGGCCTCCTCGGACATCGCGTTCCAGTACTCACCGTGGACGAAGACCCTGCCTCGGAGTCCGGGCCCGATCGGCGTGAGCGCCCTGCCCCGCTCCCCGACCAGGCGCTCCACCCCGGACACCGGCTGCACCCGCTGCGCCGCGAGCCCCTTGCCCACGGCGAAGGCGAAGAAGGCCACCGTGACGCCCACCGAGGGCACCAGCACCCAGTAACTCAGGCTGTGGAACGTCTCGCCCGTCCGGAAGAGCAGGAGGCTCCCCAGGGTGAGGCCCGCGACCCCTCCCACAGTGAGGAGGCCGAAAGAGTGGATCTTCACCTCCAGGAGGAGCAGCAGGAGACCCAGCAGGATGAGCAGCACGCCCCCGAAGTGGAACGGAAGGACCCGGATCCCCAGGAACGCGAGGATGAGGCACAGCCCCCCCAACACCCCCGGAACGATGCTCCCGGGGTTGGACACCTCGAAGAAGAGCCCGTAGAAGCCGAGGAGCAGGAGCAGATAGGCGACGTTGGGGTTCGAGAGGATCTCGAGCGCCCGCTGCCAAAGGCTCATGGGTGCGGGCACCGCGACGAGCCCCTGGGTCCCGAGCGTGGATCTCCGGTCCACCAGCCGGACCTCTCGTCCGTCGAGCGCCGCGAGCAAGGCCTCGACCGTCGGCGCGAGGAGATCCACCACCCCCGCTTCGAGGGCCTCCGCCGCCGAGAGGCCGGCGCCCTCCCCGACGGCCCTCTCGAACCAGACGGAGTCCCGGCCGCGCTGCCCTGAGAGGGAACCAATGGATGCGGCGGACTCGTCCATCCCCTTCTCCGCCATCGCCACCGGGCCCGCCGCCACGAGATTGGTCCCGGGGGCCATGGCCGCCACGTGGCCCGCCGCCACCAGGAAGAGCCCCGCAC
>CAZYJP010000506.1:0-1934 GCA_964647795.1 uncultured Thermodesulfobacteriota bacterium | reverse complement strand
AGGACCGTGCCGGGGGCTCGAGGGGCTCGACACCCCGGACCGGGTGGGAGGGGCGTAAGGAAATCACAGGTTCCGGAGGTGCCATGTCCGCGTATCTCGTAGGCCACATCCGCGTGCGCGACCCGGAGCTCTGGAAGGAGTACGTAGCCGGCGTCCCCGGCACGCTGCGCCCCTTCGGGGGCGAGGTGGTGTTCCGCGGCCGGCGCGCCGCGGTGCTGGCCGGACAGCACGACTACGATCTCGTCGTGGTGCTTCGCTTTCCGGACCAGGGGGCAGTGCAGGCCTGGCACGGCGCAGCCGACTACCAGGCCCTGATCCCCACGCGGGACGCGGCCGCGGACGTCGTGCTCTTGGGGTACGACGAGGTTCCCTGAGGAAAACCCGGCCCTCTGTTGGGGCGGATCTGCAGGCCCCTGGCGTGGACCCACGCGGGGCCTCGGCGCGCCGACCGCCTACGCCAACAGCAGCAGACTCAGCGCCATGACGGCCATCCCGGCGATCACCCCCAGGATGGAGAGGTGGTGTTCCCCGAACTCCTGCGCGGCCGGGAGCAGCTGGTCCAGGGAGATGAACACCATGATCCCGGCCACTCCGGCAAAGACGATCCCGAGCACGGCGGGGCCGAGGAACGGCAACAGGAGCAGGTAACCCACCGCGGCTCCCACGGGCTCGGCCAGCCCGGAGAGGAAGGAGAGGCCGAATGCCTTCCGGCGGCTCCGGGTGGCGAAGTAGATCGGAACGGAGACGGCGATGCCCTCCGGGATGTTGTGAATGGCGATCGCGACGGCGATGGCGACGCCGAGCGCCGGATCGGTCAGCGCCGCCATGAACGTAGCCAACCCCTCCGGGAAGTTGTGAATGCCGATAGCGAGGGCAGTGAAGACGCCCATCCGGTGCAGTCTACCGAAGTCGTGGGCCTCGTCGCGCGGGAGCCGTTCGAGCCCCCGCTCCATTTCCTCGATGGCATGCAGCTCGTGGGGGTTCTCGTAATTCGGGACCAGCCGGTCGATGATACCGATGAGCGCGATCCCCCCGAAGAAGGCCGCCACCGTCGCCCACGTCCCCGGCCCTTCTCCCAGGCTCGCGACCAGCTCCTCTCTTGCCTTGAAGAAGATCTCGACGAACGAGACGTAGATCATCACCCCTGCCGAGAACCCCAGCGCCAGGGACAGGAACCGCGTGTTCGTCGTGCGGGCGAAAAACGCCAGGGCGCTGCCGATGCCCGTGGCAAGACCGGCAAACACGGTGAGCCCGAAGGCAAAGAGCACAGTCTGCGGATCCATCTCCGGAGTCACTCCCGTCTTCTGAGGGGCCGGCCGACAACCCCGCCCCCTCTTTCCCCTTCCCGGGGATTTGCAGGCTGCTGAAAAAGCAGCCAGCGTGCGTCCCATGGATGGGGCGCCGAATCGCGGCGCTTGAAAAGCGTAGTGATTCGTGAGGGTTCGAAGGGGCCATCCCCGAGAACCCGTAGCTGAAAAATCCCAGGGAGGGGGTTTTTCAGCACCCGGTTAGGGTTCACCGCCCGGGAGACACTCGCATCACTCGCCCGTCGACGGGCCGGGACCTCCCTCCAAGACCTCGCGGAGGAAGCGGTCGACCTCGTCGAGGAGCCTGTCCCCCGCAAAGAGCTCGAAGTCGTTGTGGTCGGCCCGAGGCAGGACCAGGAGGCGCTTCTCGCCCACCGGCGCCGCGTCGAACAGGGCTCGGCTCTCGGAAAGGGGAACGATCCGGTCCATCTCCCCGGCGGCCACGAAGAGGGGGCACGTCAGCCGGGCCACCCGCTCCAGGGAGGGGTACCGGTCCTTCAGGAGCCACCCGACCGGGAAAAAAGGGTAGTGCAGGCGCCCGAGCGCCGCCAGCGACGAGAAGGGCGAGCGCAGGACCAGGGCGGCAGGGGGCCGCGCCACCGCCTCGGCCAGGGCCACGGCAGCCCC
>CAZYJP010000505.1:0-1938 GCA_964647795.1 uncultured Thermodesulfobacteriota bacterium | reverse complement strand
GCCTCCGCGGCGGCGCTCCAGCCGGTAGCAGGTGTCCACGGCCGGGGCCTCGCCATCCTCCTCAGGCACGATCTCGGAGTAGTGGAACTCGTGCCCGCGGATTCGGGTCCCGGGCGGCCCCCAGAGACACGCCCGGTCCGTCACCGCCTGAGCGTAGCCAAGGGCCTTGAGGCGTTCAAGCATGCGGGTCTCGAAAGGGAGCAACCCGGCCATGGGGTGTCGGACCCCCGCCCGGTCGGTGAGCGCCCGGGCCAGGTACATGAGCCCTCCACACTCGGCATAGACTGCCCCTCCGCCCAGCCCGAAATTCCGCACCGCCTCGAGCATAGGGGCGTTGGCCGAGAGGCGTGCCGCGTGCTCCTCGGGATAGCCGCCCCCCAAGTAGAGGCCCCCCAGCCCGGGGGGGAGGGCCGGGTTCTCCAGGGGCGAGAAGGCGACGATCTCCGCCCCGGCCTGCTCCAGGGCCTCCAGGTTGTCCGGGTAGTAGAAGTGGAAGGCCGGGTCCATCGCGACGCCGACACGGACCCGGCGGGGGCCCTGGGCGTGGGGTCGGTTCGGGATGGACCGCTTCACGGGCGCGGCCTTCCGGGCCAATGCCAGGAGCCGGTCCAGGTCGACCCACCGCTCGCAGGCATCGGCCAGGCCCTCCAGGGCGTCCCTCGGCAAGACCTCGGCATCGGCAGTCACGAGCCCCAGGTGCCGGCTCCTCAGGGGGGGCAGAGCTCCTCGGGGCACGGCCCCCAGGAAGAGCCCGCCCATGCCCGCGCTCTCCAGGGCCTCCCGGACCAAAGTGCCGTGGTGCTCCGAGCCGCATCGGTTGACAATCACCCCACGCACAGCCGGAGGGTCATCCCCCTCCAACTCCCGGAAACCTTTCACCACGGCGCAGGCCGAGCGGGCCGTGCCGTGGACATCCACCACCAGCACGGCCGGCGAGCCGGTGAGGCCGGCCACGTCCCAGGTGCTCCCCTCAGAGCTCGCCGCATCGGCGCCGTCAAAGAATCCCATCACCCCTTCGATCACCCCCACATCGGGTGGGGGGGCCGCCCCGGCGGCTCGGGCGAGGAGCTCCACTACATAGGGGCGGCCGGTCATCCAGGGATCCAGGTTGTAGCAGACCCCCCCGGAGGCGGTCCGGAGGTAGGATGGGTCCAGGTAGTCCGGGCCCACCTTGAAGGTCTGAACCCGAAGGCCCCGGCGTCGGAGCGCGGCCACCACGCCCAGGGTCAGGGACGTCTTTCCAACCCCGCTTTGGGTGCCGCCCACCACGAAACGGGGGAAGGTCACCGCCGGACCTCGTCCCAGCGTCGCCGGCCCACGTGGACGATGACCGTGGCCATGTACCCGACACCCCCCAGGGTGTCCGGCTCGGCTAGGGAGAGGTTCCGGACCAGGGCCTCCCGCCCCCCCTGGTCCACATAGAAGACCGCTCGGGCCGTGGAGGCCAGGCCCCGGCGCTCCAGGAGATTCCGCAGTGCCCAGAAGTTCCGACCTGCCTTGTAGAGGATCAGGGTCTCGCATCGGTCCAGGGCCTCCTCTACCGCGCCGAGGTCCGTGGCAGGCATGAGGAGCATCCGGTCCTCCTGGAGCACCAAGGCCTCCCGGAAGCGGCCCGCGGCTGCCTGAAAGGCGCTGATCCCCGGCACCACGTGGACCCGGTCTTCGGGGAGCCGCCCTTCCAAGAGGCCCAGGAGATAGGAGCTGGTGCTGTAGATCAGGGGGTCGCCGATGGTAATCTGGGCCACCGAACGGCCGGCGCCGCATTCGACTGCCACGCGGTCCGCCACCCGGGCCCAGGAGTGCAAGGTCCGGTCCAGGTCCCGGCTCATGGGGTAGACGTGCTCCACAACCTCCTGGGTGCCGAGCCAGGGCCGCACCGCTTCGAGGGCGAGGCCGCGATTCGCACGCGCATCGACCAGCTACGTGCGCAGGGGGGCG
>CAZYJP010000504.1:0-1942 GCA_964647795.1 uncultured Thermodesulfobacteriota bacterium | reverse complement strand
GCATCCGGCCGAACATCTTGGGCCACCAGTAGTAGGCGCCGGCGGTCAGGGCGAAGATGCTGCCACCGAAGAGCACGTAATGGAAGTGCGCCACGATGAAATAGGTGTCGGTCTGTTGCAGGTCGGCCGGGGGGGAGGCATGCATCACCCCGGAAAGCCCGCCGATGATGAACATCGCAATGAAACCCAGGGCGAAGTACATCGGCGTCTTGAGCTGGATCGAGCCCCCCCAGACGGTGCCGATCCAGTTGAAGATCTTGACTCCCGTGGGGATCGCGATCAGCATCGTGGTCAGCGAGAAGAAGGTGTCGGCGTACGGCCCCATGCCGGTCGCGAACATGTGGTGGCTCCACACCCCGAAGCCCAGGAAGGCGATGAACGCCCCTGAGAAGACCATCGCGGTGTAGCCGAACAGCGGCTTGCGCGAGAAGACCGGCAGGACCTCCGAGATGATCCCGAATGCCGGCAGGATCAGGATGTAGACCTCGGGATGCCCGAAGATCCAGAAGAGGTGCTGCCAGAGGACCGGGTCGCCACCCTCGCCCGGACTGAAGAAGCTCGAACCGAAGTGGCGATCGAACATCAGGTAGAACAGCGCCACGGCGATGACCGGGAAGGCCAGCAGCAGCAGGATCTGGGTGATGAAGCTCATCCAGACGAACATCGGCATCCGGAGCATCGTCATGCCGGGCGCCCGCATGTTCACGATCGTCACGAAGAAGTTCACCGCCGCGGCGATCGAGGCGACGCCCAGGATCTGCAGGCCGATGAACCAGAAATCGGTGTTCAGCCCCGGGCTGAAGTCGATCGACGTGAGGTTGGCGTAACCGAACCACCCCGCGTTGGGGGCAACGTTGAAGAGAAAGCTCAGGTTCATGAAGATGCCGCCCAGCAGGAACACCCAGTAACTGAAGGCGTTCAGCCGGGGGAACGCCACGTCGCGGGCCCCGATCTGGAGCGGGATGAAGAAGTTGAAGAACATCGCCGACAGCGGCATCACCCCGAGGAAGATCATCGTGGTGCCGTGCATCGTGAACAGCTGGTTGTAGAACTCCGGCGAGACCAGCTGCGCGTTGGGCGTGGCGAGCTGGAGGCGGATGACGAGCGCCTCGAGGCCACCCAGCAGGAAGAAGAAGAACGCGGTGGCGCCGTAGAGGATCCCGATCCGCTTGTGGTCAACGGTCGTGATCCAGCTCCAGAGGCCGGTCTTCTCCGCGCCGTGCGCGGGGGCGTGCTCAAGAACCGAAGGGGCCATGGGTCCGTGTCCCGGTTACTGGTGCGCCCGCAGGTATGCCACCAGCGTGCGGATCTCGTCCTCGGTCAGCTCGCGCGGCAGGATCATGCGCGACCCTTGCTTCATGCCCTGCGGGTCACGCAGCCACCGGGCGAGGTTTTCGTCGGTGTTCGGGTACATGTTGGCGCCCAGGGTGCGCCGGCTGCCGAAGTGCGACAGGTTGGGCCCGATCAGCGCCACCTGGCCCGCCAGCGGGGTGCCGACCATCGCATGGCAGGCCATGCAGCCCGCCGCCTGGAAGACCTGCTGGCCAGCCACCACCACCGGATCATCCGCGGCAGGCAGCCCCGGGATGGCCGGCCCTACGGGCGGCACCGTGGTATCGGGCGCGGCCACGATGCCGCCATCAACCAGGGGCGAGCCGAGCCGCTGCTGGGCCACCCAGGCGTCGAATTCCGCCTCGGTCTGCACAATGACCCGGAGCCCCATCTGGGCGTGCTGGAGGCCGCAGAACTCCGCACACTGCCCGGAGAAGTCTCCGGTGGTGTCCGCGCGGAACCAGAGCGGGTTGATCTTCTGGAAGCGGGGGCCGATGGGGAACACATCTCGCTTGGCCGCCAGCTGTGGGCTCCACCAGCTGTGCAGCACGTCGCTGCTCCACATCCGGAGCGAGATCGTCTTGCCGACCGGCACATGCAGCTCGTTGGC
>CAZYJP010000503.1:0-1944 GCA_964647795.1 uncultured Thermodesulfobacteriota bacterium | reverse complement strand
CTGGGCGCCTACCTGCTCCGTCACCGCGCCGTGCGCCCCGGCGTGCCCCTGCGGCTTCTCCAGGGGGAGGCGTGCGACCGGCCGGGCGAGGTGCGGGTGGTGGTCGAGGGAAGTCCCGGCGAGCCCCGCTGTGCCGTAGTGGGCGGCCACGCCGTGGTGAGCATGCGGGGGGAGATCCGGATTCCGGAGGTCTCGTGAAGGACGTGAGAAGCGAGCGGCGGATCCGGTTTGACTGCGGGTCCCTTGTGCTGGAAGGGGCGCTCGGCCTGCCACCGGAGGCCGGCCATCCCGTACCGGGAGCGGTCCTGTGCCACCCCCACCCGCTCTATGGCGGCACCATGGACAACGCCGTCGTCCTCGCCGTGGCCGAAGCCCTTACGGCCAGAGGTCTTGCCGCGCTCCGATTCAACTTTCGCGGTGTCGGGGGGAGCGCAGGTGGGCAGGAGGGAGGAGAGGCGGAGGCGGCAGACGTGGGGGCAGCGCTGGAGGCCCTGGCCTCCCGGCCCGAAGTGGATGCGGCGAGGCTGGGGGTGGCGGGTTATTCCTTCGGTGCGGCGATGGGACTGCGGGCCGCTTGTGTAGACCCCCGGGTGCGGGCCGTGGTGCTCGTTGCCCCGCCGGTGGCGGCCTTTCCCATGCCCGAGGGCGCTTTCTGCACCGTGCCCAAGCTGGTCATCGCCGGGACTCGGGATGAATACTGCCCTGGATCTTGCCGGGAGACCTGGTTTGAGGCAGCGGCCGGGCCGAAGCGGTGGGTCGAGATCGCGGGCGCGGACCACTTCTTCGGGGGAAGGGCGGGCGAGGTGGGCGGGGCGGCCGCCTCGTTCCTCGAGGAGCATCTGGTCGGGTGGACGGCGTGAGACGGGGGCGGGCGGGCGGATGCCGTGCGGCTTCACCGTCGTCCGCACCGGATTTTCGTCCGAGGGGCCGATTCCCCCACGCGCGGTTACGGGCAGTGGTTCCCCCTCGTTGCGGCGAGTGCACTCCGAGAGGCCGGTGCGGGGACCACGATGGGTGACGAACCGCTCCTGCAGGTGGAAGGTCTCTGCGTGGGATTTCCGGCCGACGGCGAGCGTTCCCGGACGGAATTGGCTGCGGTGAGGGGGGTGAGCCTCGTCCTGCGGCGAGGCGAGACGTTCGCCCTGGTGGGGGAATCGGGGTGCGGAAAGAGCGTCACCGCGCTTTCGATCATCGGCCTCGTGCCTCCTCCCGGCAGGGTGACCGGGGGCCGGGTCCTCTTGGAAGGCCGGGAGCTCACCGCCCTGCGCCCCCGGGACCTTCGAAGGGTGCGCGGGCGCGAGGTCGGGATGGTCTTCCAGGACCCCATGACCAGCCTGAACCCCGTCTTCACCGTGGGGTACCAGTTGGGCGAGGCCCTGACTTCCCACGTCGGCCTTCCCCGGGCCGAGGTTCGCGCCCGGTGCCTGGACCTCCTGCGGGAGGTGGGGGTCCCGGCCCCCGAGGACCGCCTCAGGGCTTACCCCTCCCAGCTCTCCGGCGGACTTCGGCAGCGGGTGATGATCGCGATCGCCGTGGCATGCCGGCCCAGGCTCCTCGTCGCCGACGAGCCCACGACGGCCCTGGACGTGACGGTTCAGGCCCAGATCATGGCCCTCCTCGCGAGGCTCCGCCGGGAGCTGGGGATGGCGCTCCTGCTCATCACCCACGACCTGGGGCTCGTCGCCCAGAACGTGGAGCGGGTGGCCGTGATGTACGCAGGCCACGTGGTCGAAGAGTGCCTCACCCGGGACCTCTTCGCTGCCCCACTTCACCCGTACACCCGGGGGCTCCTGGGGTCCGTGCCGGGGGCGAGGGGCGCCGCGAAGGGGGACCGCCTGAGGGCCATCCCGGGCAACGTGCCCCACCCGTCCCGGGTGCCCTCCGGGTGCCCGTTTCGGGACCGCTGCCCCCTCGCCGTGGAAGCCCGCGCACAGACCCTGCCCC
>CAZYJP010000502.1:0-1946 GCA_964647795.1 uncultured Thermodesulfobacteriota bacterium | reverse complement strand
CCGGCTTGGGGTTGGCGTTGAAGACGTTGCGCTCCTGAACCACCAGGTAGTCGCTCAGGCGCGCCCCGCCCTCCGGTTCGGCACGGGGCGCGGCGACGGACGCTGTGCCCGTCTCGGCGACCCACAACCGCTTGGCGAGAAGAACACTGGCGAGGCGCGCCGAGAGGAAAGCAGCCGATGCCAGGAAGACGAGGGTAAGGACCCAGGAATACTTTAGAATCTGATCTCGCATGCACCGCCTCGCATTCGGGGTAGAATACGCGACGGCTCAGAGGGGGCGCAAGCCGAAAGGCCAACAGCTGAAAGGCCCCACGGGGTCCACTGCCTGTGGGCAGGGTGGTGGGACGCGCTTGTGCGCCGGCTGTCGATCCGGAGCAGCGGGATCGTGTTCTCCGTCGCACCGTACAGGTGACTCGCACCGTGCATTCCGCAGGGAGAGGCCTGTGGCAGAGCAGCCGACGGTCTGGGTTCCGGAAAGCCCCCCGCCCGTGGACGAACGATCAGCCGCCCCGCGCCTCCTCCTTCTCCAGCGCGTGGATCGGGCAGGCGGTGCGCCACTTGCAGTACGCCGTAGGGTTGGCACACCGGGGCGAGTCAAGGGGAATCTCCCGCGCCGCCCTCGGGCAGCGGAAGAGCTTCTCGGAATCCCCGGCGGCGGCGAGGTCCACGACTTACACCCGCCGAGCCCCGCACTCGGGGTCGGGAACCCCGGCCTTGCGCAGTATCGACATCAAGGGGCACCACTTGCTGAAGGCCGACTGAAAGAGATTGAGCCCCACGAAGGCCGTGAACAGGTGCCAGTGCGGGCTGTGAAGGTAGCCGAGGCCGAGGGAGAGGAGCACGAAGAAACCCGCGGCGAGCCGGAGACTGTCGTTGACGGTCATCGAAGACCTCGCAGGAAGGGTGCCGCCGAGGGCCTGCCCCACGGCGGCGAATCAACCCTTGGATGCGGCGGCAGCGCGCAGGTTACGCCGCCCCGGAAGCCCGTTGCGCCGCCTCCTCCAGGCACCGATGGTTCCCGAGCCGTTCGGGAGCCCGCCGGGCCGGCAACCTGGACCCACGCCCTCGAAAATGTCTCCACCCCCGTGGCCGCTCGGCCCCGGATTCACCACCTGACTCGGGGCAGGGCCGAGGAGCCCCTCCGCCGAGCCCCGCAATCCGCGACGTTCCGAGGATGGGGCCCCAGGAGGGCGGCAAAGCCCAGAAGCACCGGTTTTCTAAAGCCCGCGGCGTCCGTCGATGCGGCCCGGAGCTCAGCTCCGGGGCTCCCCGGCCCTTCGGCAAGATGTGGTGGTGGAATCTGACCGGTTGCCTCTTCTTGAACCTTCCGACGGGATCTTGCTAGAATTCACGATCCCTCCGCATCTGAGAGCCACTGCCCCTATTCACGACGGCCCACCCGAGGATCGAGACCACCATGCTGGATGCCATCCTGGGTTTCTTCTCCACCGACCTAGCCATCGACCTGGGCACCGCGAACACCCTGGTCTACGTTAAGGGAAAGGGCATCATCGCCAGCGAGCCGTCGGTCGTCGCGGTCCGCAAGGATGCACACGGCGGCGGGCGCATCCTGGCGGTCGGGAAGGAGGCCCAGCGCATGCTTGGGCGCACCCCCGGGTCCATCGTCGCCACCCGCCCCATCAAGGAAGGGGTCATCGCCGACTTCGACATCTGTGAGGCCATGCTGCGCTACTTCATCCAGAAGGTGCACAACCGCCGCAAGCTGGTCCGGCCCCGGGTGATCGTCGGGATCCCGTCGGGGATCACCCAGGTGGAGAAACGGGCCGTGCGCGAGTCGGCGGAGTCTGCAGGCGCGCGCGAGGTGTACCTGATCGAGGAGCCGATGGCCGCAGCCATCGGCGCCGGCCTCCCGGTCACCGAGCCGTCGGGGAACATGATCGTGGACATCGGCGGCGGCACCACCAACGGAGAGCGTCGTGTAGAAA
>CAZYJP010000501.1:0-1950 GCA_964647795.1 uncultured Thermodesulfobacteriota bacterium | reverse complement strand
CCCGGGAGGAGGGCCGAGAGCACCGCCGCCAGGCGCCCGGCGCGAGCCTCCCGGATCTCGTGGAGCAGGCGTTCCCGGCCCCGCAGCCTGCCGCGGCACGTGCGGCACCGGGTCGCCCTGCCCTTGTCCTCGATGCGGCACAGGCCGCAGTCCCAATACTGTTCCATGCGCGTCCGACGCCCCCACTCCGTCGGGGCCCCACCGCGCTTGCCGAGGGGCCCTGCCCCAACCGGGCCCGGGCGCATCTCCGGCGGGCCCGGGACGGGCACGAGCCCCGCTAGTACTTCTCCACGTAGGCGTACGCGTTGTGGTTGTGGATGCTCTCGAAGTTCTCGGCCTCGACCGAAAACCACGTGAAGTTCTGGTCCTTCAGGAGCATCTGGGCCACGTCGCGGACGATGTCCTCGACGAATTTCGGGTTGTTGTAAGCCTTCTCGGTGACGTACTTCTCATCCGAGCGCTTGAGCAGACTGTAGACCTCGGCCGAGGCGCGACTCTCCACCATGTGCACGAGGTCCTCGATCCAGACGAACTCGGCGAACCGCACGTTCACCGTCACCTCGGAGCGCTGGTTGTGCGCGCCCCCTGCGCTGATCGCCTTGGAACAGGGGCAGACACTGGTGACGGGAACCTTCACCTGCACCAGGAGATCGTACTCCCCCTCCCGGATGGAGCCCTTGAGAGCGCAGTTGTACGACATGATCGAGGTCTCCCGGCTCACGGGAGCCCGCTTCTCCATGAAATAGGGGAAACGGATCTCCATGTGGGCCGAGACCGCGTCGAGCTTGTCCCGGATCTTCTCGAGAAGCTGGGGGAAGTTGCGCACCGTGATCCCGTACCGGTACTCGTTGAGCACCTCGACGAACCGGCTCATGTGGGTGCCCTTGAAGTGGTGCGGAAGGCTCACGTACATGTTCACCATGGCCACCGTGTGCTGCTCTCCGTGGGTCTTGTCGAGCACGGTGACCGGGTACGTGATGTTCTTGACCCCGACCTTATCGATCGCGATCTTGCGATGATCCCGCTTGCTCTGGATGTCTTCGAGAGACATGGGCCGCAGCATCACCCGCGCAGATAGGTCGCACAGGCCTTGTCGCTCTCCCAGGCCGTGACTCGGTGCACCCACAGCCCCTCGCGATCGAGGACCCGCGCCAACTCGTCGAAGATGAAGCGGGCGATGAGCTCGGACGAGGGGTTCTGCTCGCGAAAGGACGGCAGCTCGTTGAGGTAGCCGTGATCCAGGGTGTCGAGCACCTTGGAGGTCGCCGCCTTCAACTCCTGGAAGTCGATGGCCAGGCCGGTATCGTCGAGACGGTCGGCCCGCACCACGACCTCGACCTTCCAATTGTGGCCGTGGAGCGCCTCGCACTGCCCCTTGTAGCCGCGCAGGTTGTGCGCAGCGGCAAACGAATCTTCGATCTTCAGTTCGTACATGGCGTCTGGGGACTCTCGTGCGAAGTCGAACAAGAGGCGCAGGGTATCATCGCCCCTGGATCCTTTCCAAGTCTTTTTCCCCGAGCCGCGGCCCTTCTCCCACGAGGAGGACCTGGATGTCCATGACGTTGGTCCGCGTCGGCCCGGTGCGCAGGAGGTCCCCGAGGGAGTCGAAGAAGGGGTAGCTGTCGTTTCCTTCCAGGTGCCGCCGGGGATCCAGGCCGAGGGCGCGGGCACGGGCCACGGTGGTGTGGTCGCTGACGGCGCCGGCCGCATCGGTGGGGCCGTCGGTCCCATCCGTGCCCCCGGAGCGACCCGCCAGCCCCGGCCAGCCCTCCAACTCGAGAGCGAGAGCCAGGGCCGCGACAGCGCGGGCCACGTCCAGCGGACCGTTGGGTGTCGTCACCTTTTCCAAGCTCTCGGGCTTGCTCACACCGTGAAACTGCAAGATGTCGATATAGTCCACGCCGAGGCGCTGGAACGATTGCTCCATCTCGGCAGCTACGGCTTCCGCGG
>CAZYJP010000500.1:0-1951 GCA_964647795.1 uncultured Thermodesulfobacteriota bacterium | reverse complement strand
TGGAGGAGTTCCTGTCTCGGCCGGTCCTGCACTGGCTCGCCTGACCCGACGGACCGTCTCGGCGGGGGGAATGGCTTCCCGGGAAACGGGCCGAGTGGGCCAGGGGAGGAGTCCGTGGTAAGGTACCGAGATTGATCCCCGCGATCGGAACGTGTAGAGGACGGGATGCTTCGGGAGATCGACGCGAGGAAGATGGAGCAGTACCGAGCAGCCGCGAGGAGGCGGGAGGCCGACCGAGAGGCCGCTCGGGAGCGTCGGCGAGAGAGGGCCCTTGCCGTGGCGAGACAGGCGGCGGAGCCCTGGCTTGGCAGGTTGGGCAGCATGGTCACGGGTGTGGGCGCAGGACGAAGAGGGGTGTCATATAGGACCGATAGGTCACATAGGTCGTATGGCTCCTTGGCATCGGCCGGCTTCCCCGAGACAGTAGCGTGCGGCACCCGTTGGCGACCTGACGGCGCTCCATCGAGAGCCTGCCCCGAAAGGAGCCTTCTGTGGCCGAGGGCTTCATCCCGCCCCACGGCGGTTACCAGAAGCTGCTTTCGCACCGGAAGGCGGAGATCGTCTACGACGCCACGGTGCGCTTCTGCGACCGCTTCGTGGGCCGGCGTACCCGGACCCACGACCAGATGGTGCAGGCGGCTCGGTCGGGCAAGCAGAACATCATCGAAGGCAGCATGGCCTCGGCGACCTCGAAAGAGAGCGAGATCAAGCTGACCAACGTGGCCCGGGCGAGCCTGGAAGAGCTCTTGGCGGACTACCATGATTTTCTGAGAACCCGGGCACTGCGGGTGTGGGACAAGGGTTCTGAGGAGGCGATTTTTGTGCGGGGGCTGGGCAGGAGGAAGGATGAGACCTATAGGACGTATGAGACGTATATCGATACCCGTTCGCCAGAGGTGGTGGCGAATCTCATCATCTGCTTGATCCACCAAGCCAACTTTCTGCTCGACCGGCAGCTTTGGCAGTTGGAGCAGGCCTTTCTGAAAGAGGGCGGTTTGCGGGAGCGCATGACGAAGGCGCGCATCGCCAGCCGGCGCAAGGGCTCTATAGGACCTATATGACCTATAGGTCCTATCGGACACCCCTCATGGCCCCCCACGCCCCATGACCCGGGCACCGCAGCCTGCCAAACCCGAGCTCCTCGCCCCCGCCGGCTCCTGGGAGAGCTTCCTCGCCGGCCTAGAGGCCGGGGCCGACGCCTTCTACCTGGGCCTGCGCGAGTGGAGCGCGCGGGGGCGGGCGAAGAACTTCTCCCTGGAGGACCTGCGCCGGCTCATCCCCCTGGCCCACGCCGAGGGCCGGCGGGTCTATGTGGCCCTGAACACCCTGCTCCGGGAGGAGGAGGTGCCCCGGGCGGCAGACGCGGTGTGGGAGCTCCTGTGCCTCGAGGCCGACGCCCTGATCCTGCAGGACCTGGGGCTGTGGTATGTGTGCCGCGAGGTCTTCCCGGAGGCGCGCCTCCACGCCTCGACCCAGGTTTCGGTCCACAACTCCGCGGGGGTGCGGCGGCTCGAGAGGATGGGGTTCTCCCGGGCGGTGCTCGCCCGGGAGTGCACGATCGCTGAAGTCCGGGCGATCCGCGCCGCCTCGCAGCTGCCCCTGGAGGTCTTCGTCCACGGGGCGCTCTGCTACGCGGTCTCCGGCCAGTGTCTGGCTTCGACGGCTCTCGCGGGAGGGAGCGCGAACCGGGGCTGGTGCGCCCAGCCCTGCCGCTGGAACTACCGGGCGGGCCCCGGAATGGCGGCTCCGAAGTCGGGCGACGTCCACCCCTTTTCCCCCTCCGACCTGTGCCTCCTGGAGCGGGTGCCGGAGCTCGCGGAGGCAGGGGTCGCGGCCCTGAAGATCGAGGGCCGCCTCAAGGGGGCGGAGTACGTGGCAGCCGTGGTCCGGGCCTACCGGGGCGCCCTGGACGCCCCGCCCCACGAGCGGGCGGACGCGGTGGGGGCCGGCC
>CAZYJP010000499.1:0-1961 GCA_964647795.1 uncultured Thermodesulfobacteriota bacterium | reverse complement strand
GGGGCGCTCCCCGGTAGGCGGCCTGGCGGGCGCCCGGCAAGAAGCCGGGTGGGTCAGGGCCACCCGCACTCTTGGTCCGCCACCGTCATGACTCGGCCCTCCGCAGTTCGTGGATCCACACGCCGTGGGTGCGGCCGGGGTCTTCCACCTCTTCCAGATGGAGCTCCCGGGCGAGCCCCTGGTCCCCAAGCCGTTCCACCGACCCCTCGGCGACGGCGCGCCCCGGCTCCGCCACGAACGCCGAACCCCCGGGCGCCAGCACCCTGACCAGGGTCGCGAGGAACGGGTCGAGAAACCGGCGCTCGTAGAGCACGTCCGAGGCGAGCACGAGGGGTGCCGAGAGGCCCGGGGGCGGCGCCCGCCAGTCCACCAGGAGAGTGCGCCCCTCGGCCCCGAGGTTCAAGGCGTGGTTGGCCCGGGCAAAGGCGAGGGCGTCGGGCTCGAAGTCGGTGAAGAGCACTCGTGCGCCGTTGAGGGCAGCGGCCACCCCCGCCAGGCCCAACCCGCAGCCGAGCTCCAGCACGTCGGACCCTCTCCCCAGTCCGCGGCGGAGCACGAACCCCGCCAGGGCCAGCGCCGACGGCCAGAGCTCCGCCCAGTACGGGAACCGCTCGTCCTCCCCGAAGTCCTCGGGGCCCACGGCGTCGGCCAGGGAGTTGGGGTCGCCCGCCTGGAAGAGGACCATCTCCCGGCCGGCCAGGACGAGTCGGCGACGGGCGATCTGGTGCCCGGGTGGGAGGAGGTGTTCGGCGGCGTTTCCCATGGGCCCGTTTCTCCTCGCACCGCGCAGGGGTCGTTGAGTATAAAGGTCCCGGGCGACCCGGTGCCAGGCCCGGATCGGACGCGTCCCCGACACCGCTCACTGTTTACTGCTTACTGCTTACCGCTGACTGGTTTCCCATCGCGAGACATCCATGATCGTCTGGGCCATCTCCGACCTGCACCTGTCCTTTGCCGGAACCAAGCCCATGGACGTCTTCGGCGACCACTGGCGCGACCACGCCGCCCGGGTGGAGCGGGCCTGGCGGGAGGCGGTGGAGGAGGACGACCTGGTGTGCCTGCCGGGCGACCTCTCCTGGGCCCTTCGCTTGCCCGACGCCGCCGAAGAGTTGGGGTGGCTGGGACGGCTGCCGGGCCGGAAGGTCCTCGTCAAGGGGAACCACGACTACTGGTGGGCGTCGGTCGGGAAGGTGCGCAAGGCCCTGCCGCCCCGGGTGTTCGCGATCCAGAACGACGCCCTCCTCCTGGACGGGGTGGGGCTGGCCGGGGCCCGGGGGTGGGTGGATCCGACCCTCGACTTCCGGGGGCTCCTGCCCCACCTTTCCCAGCCTCCGGGCTCGGTCCCACCGCTGACCCAGCACGGCATCCGGGGGGCAGAGGAGGACGAGCGCATCTACCGGAGGGAACTGGACCGGCTCGAGGCGAGCCTGCGGGCCCTGGACCCGGGAGCCCGGCTGCGGGTCGCGCTGCTCCACTTTCCCCCCACCTCGCCGGCCATGGAGGAGACCGCCGTGACCGGCCTCCTGGAGCGCTACCGGGTGGGCGCGGCGGTCTTCGGCCACCTGCACGGTGAGGGTTCCGAGATCTTCGAGAACCCCTACGGCCGGAGGAACGGCGTGACCTACCATCTCGTGAGCGCCGACTTCGCCGGGTTCCGTCCGGTGTGGGTGGCAGCCCTGTGAGGCGTTGACCCCGATGTCGCGACTCGAGGCCCTGTTCGCCCGCTACCGCGAGATCATTCCGGGCTTCTCGGCCTTTCTCGAGTCCCATGGGCGGCCCGCTCCGTCCCACGGCCGGGTGAACACCCTCAAGGCAACGCCGGGGGACGTGATCGGTGCCCTCGCCGCCGACGGCTGGGAGGCCGAGCCCGAGCCCTGGTGTCCGGTCCTCCTGCGCCTGCGGGCCGCGGACGGCGGTGTCGGGGGCCCGGCGCTCGGTACCACCCTGTCCCACGCCCTGGG
>CAZYJP010000498.1:0-1964 GCA_964647795.1 uncultured Thermodesulfobacteriota bacterium | reverse complement strand
GCCCCCAAGTATGCCATCTATCATCAGCTCTCGACCATCGGCTCGTACGTGATGGCCCTGGGCCTGTTCATGGTGTTGGCCGTGTGGATTCATTCGCTGTTGCGCGGCCGCAAGGCGCCGGTGAAGGTGCAGCCGCTGCTCGGGTAGGCGGCGGGTGACCGGGCACCGTCGTCGGTGATCGGCGACCGCGGGTCCGGCCGCCGAGGGCTTCCTTCGGGGAGGGCGGCAGGGGCCGCCCTCCCCGAGGAGCCTTACGCCTCGAAGAGGGCTGTGGAGAGATACCGCTCCCCGGAATCGGGCAGGACCACGACGATCGTCTTGCCGGCCGACTCGGGCCGCACGGCCACCTTCACCGCCGCGGCGACGGCGGCGCCACAGGAGATCCCCGAGACGATCCCCTCCTCTCGGGCCAGCCGGCGGGCGTAGGCGAAGGCTTCGTCGTCGGTGACCTGCACCACCTCGTCGACCACGGAGAGGTCGAGCACGTCGGGCTTGAAGCCCGCGCCGATCCCCTGGATCTTGTGGGGGCCGGGAGAGCCCCCCGACAGCACGGGCGAGCTCGCGGGCTCCACGGCCACCGAGCGGATGGCCTTGCCCTTCTCCTGCTTGATGTAGCGGCTCACGCCGGTAATGGTACCGCCCGTGCCGACCCCGGAGATCAGGATGTCGATCCGTCCGTCCGTATCGTTCCAGATCTCCGGACCGGTGGTCTGGAAGTGGATCTCCGGGTTGGCCGGGTTCTTGAACTGATTGGGCATGAAGAGTCCCTTGGGGTCGGCCTCCGCCATCTCCTGGGCCCGCCGAATCGCCCCGCCCATGCCCTCGCTTCCCGGCGTCAGGACGAGCTCCGCGCCGAGGGCCGCGAGCATCTTGCGCCTCTCCAGGCTCATGGTTTCGGGCATGGTGAGCACCAGACGATAGCCCCGGGCTGCACACACGAAGGCCAGCGCAATGCCCGTGTTCCCGCTGGTGGGTTCCACCACCGCTACACCAGTCTTCAAGACCCCCCGCTTTTCTGCGTCCCAGATCATGCTGGCGCCGATCCGGCACTTCACCGAGTACGCCGGGTTCCTTCCCTCGATCTTGCCCACGAGGGTGGCCTTGAGCCCCTGGGAGATCCGGTTCAGCCGGATCAGCGGAGTGTTGCCGATGCTCAGACTGTTGTCATCGAAGATACGGGCCATGTCCGTCTCCTGGGTTCGGGTCATGGAGGGGAGATCCTCGGTTCCGCCAAACATAACCAAGGATAGAACTTGTCCCATGTGTTGTCAAGAATAGTAGATGTAAAACTCTAGAAAAAAATGGATAAATCCCCGGGGCGTTCCCGCACGACCCGTATCGCACTCCGCCCGGGCAGCGGGCACCGGGTTTCGCAGATGCCGCAGCCGACGCACCGCTCTTCCACCATGTACGGGATCTTCACCGGCCGGGAAGCCCCGCGAGGGTCGGTGCGAGCCTCGTCCCGGAACACGATGGCCTTGGGAGAAGTCGGGCAGTGCTCTTCGCACACGAGGCAGTCCTGTGACGTACGATACGGCAGGCACCGGTCCCTGTCGAAGATCGCCACGCCGAGAACCACCTTCTCCTTCTCACCCTGTTCCAGGTACCCGATGGCCCCGGTCGGGCATACCTGCCCACAGAGTCGGCAGTGGTACTCGCAGTACCCGAGGCGTGGGACGAGCCGGGGCGTCCACAGTCCCGCCAAACCCGCCTCGAGGAGGACCGGGTGGAGGGCCCCCTGAGGGCAGACTCGCATGCAGGCGCCGCACCGGATGCAGCGCATCCGGAATTCCTCTTCTTCCGCGGCCCCGGGAGGGCGGAGGAAGTCCCACGCCAGTTCGGCCTCTTCCGCCCGGACCCGGGGCGTCAACGCCAGGACGGCGCCCGTGCCAACCGAAGCCAAGAGGGCGCGCCGCACCGGCGAGGTGGGCACGGCGAGACCGGGAACCGCCCATTCGGGCCGA
>CAZYJP010000497.1:0-1968 GCA_964647795.1 uncultured Thermodesulfobacteriota bacterium | reverse complement strand
CTCGCCTGAGCTCCGCCGGTGGGAACGTTGGCGCAGCGGCGCCCGAGTGCCCAGGGGCCGCCCGGCCCCCTCTACCTCCGCCACCTCGCGTTGCTCTGTTAGACCGCCCCGCCCTGCGGGCGTGACCTCGTCCGGATCGCACCGGAGTCGACGGGGTGCGCCCGGGGCTCGCGTTCGAGCCCCCCATTCTCCCGCGAAACCCTGAAAACCAACTTCGCACCGGCCGGAGCGCCCACCGCGCCCCCGAGTCGCCGGTGGTCCGCCGGGCTGGCGCCCGGCCCAAGGAGTCTACAGCCATGTCCCAGAAGACCCAGTCTCCAGACAAGCTCGCCGCCAAGAAGGACGCTGTCCTGGGTACCCGGAAGAACAGCCGGTGGCCCTCCCTGATCCTCATCGCCGGATGTGCGGTCCTGGTCATCGGCGCGCTCATCCTCTTCCTCGGCCGGAACGGGGACGCCGTGGCGCCGGTCGCCGGCGTCCTCGCCACGGAAGCCCACGCCGGCGAGGTGAGCCACCCGCTGAGCGACTTCGACGACGGCCGGGCCCGGTTCTTCGAGCACCGCGCGGAAGACGGCCTCGCCCTCCGCTACTTCGTCCTCAAGAGCTCCGACGGCGTGATCCGCTCGGCCTTCGACGCGTGCGATTCCTGCTGGCGGGCCGGCAAGGGCTACCGGCAGGACGGGGACGAGATGGTGTGCCAGAAGTGCGGCATGCGGTTTCCGTCGGTAAAGGTGATGGAGGTGAAGGGCGGCTGCAACCCGGCTCCGCTGCGCAACCAGGTAACGAACGGGCGGGTGGTGATCGAGCTCGGCGACATCCAGGCCGGCCGCGGATATTTCGACTTCAAGCGGGAGGGCTGAGATGACCCTTCGAGACATTGCGTTCCTGAATCTCAGGAGGCGGAGGGCGAAGGCCGGTTTCGTCCTCGCGGGCCTCCTCATCGCCGTGGCCACGGTGGTGGGTCTCGTGACCCTGACGCGGGCCATGACCGACGACGTCTACCACAAGCTCGACCAGTACGGCGCCAACATCCTGGTGGTGCCCCACACCGAGAACCTCTCCCTGAGCTACGGGGGGCTCTCCATGGGGGGGGTCTCCTTCGAGGTGGAGGAGATCCGAGAGGCGGACCTGGCGCGCATCCACACCATCCGCAACGCGGGGAACTTGGCCGCCGTGGGACCCATGGTGCTGGGAGTGGTGACGATGCAGGACCAGAAGGTCCTCCTCGCCGGAGTGGACTTCCGGGCCTCCCACATCCTCAAGCCGTGGTGGAAGATCGAGGGGGAGTCTCCCCCGGAGAACGGGGTGCTCCTGGGCGCCGACGTGGCCCGCCGGCTGGGCGCCGGCGTCGGGGATCGGGTCGGGATCCACGGCTGGGACTTCCGGGTCACCGGCCTCCTGGCGCTCACGGGCTCCCAGGACGACCAGATGGTCTTCACCCACCTGGGCACGGCCCAGTTCGTCCTGGGGAAGGAGGGCCGGGTCTCCATGGCCGAGGTGGCGGCCCTGTGCATGGACTGCCCCGTGGAGGAGATGGTGCTCCAGATCTCCGAGGTGCTCCCGGGGGCCGACGTGATGGCCATCCAGGCGGTTGTCAAGGGCCGGATGGAGGCCATCGGGCACTTCCAGGCGTTCTCCCTGGGCGTCTCCGCCCTGGTGGTGCTAGTCGGCGGACTGGTCGTTCTCGTCACCATGACCGGAAGCGTGCGGGAGCGCACCAGCGAGATCGGGATCTTCCGGGCGATCGGCTTCCGGAAGAGCCACGTGGTGCGCATCGTCCTCCTGGAGGCCGGGATCGTCTCGGCCCTCGCAGGGGTGCTGGGGTACCTGGCCGGCCTGGGGGGGACGCGGCTGGCACTCCCGTTCTTCACCGACACGGCCGCAGCCGAGATGCACCACCACGGCGGGCAGGCCGCTCTGGGGGGGATTCCCATCGACCCGGCCCTGGCGGCCGGGGCCGTGGGGCTG
>CAZYJP010000496.1:0-1969 GCA_964647795.1 uncultured Thermodesulfobacteriota bacterium | reverse complement strand
CGCAGACGATCATCCGGCCCTCGGCGAGGGTCCTCCTCCACCGCTGGTCGACACCGAAGCTCAGGAGCCGGTTGAGCCGGTCGTAGGTGGGCGCGATGGCCGAGAACATCGCCTGGATCGAGCGGGCCCTCTCGGCCGGAGTCGTCCCCTCCCGCCGGGCTTCCATCAGCCGTCCCCCGCGAAGCGCGCGAGCTCCGGCCGGTCCGTGGGTCCTGGTGCGGCGGTCATGGGGATGTCCTCGGAGGGGTGCCCTGGGGAAGCGGCCCGGTGGGCGGAATGCCCCCGAGTATCCCAGACCCGAGGGGGGAGGGGCAACCGGCGCCGAGGTGCCTGGGATTGCGACCTGGCTCGAGGCTGGGCCGGGGAATGGGGAGGTGGACTAGGGGCACCTGGAGAGGCGGGGGCCGTGGGCTCGGACCGGCGGCCGGGATTGAACGGTGTGCGGCCGGTGGGGTACCCTGGACGGGAGAGATGGGACGGACGAGGGATCGGAGAGAGGAGAGACCCGGATGAAGGTGGGGCACGTGGAGCAGCTTCCCGACCACGAGGTGGAGGCCGAGGGGGCCCGCGGCGTGCGCATGCGGGTGGCGGTGGGACCCGACCAGGGAGCCCCGAACTTCGTGATGCGGGTCTTCGAGGTGGCCGCCGGGGGGCACAGTCCCCATCACGCCCACGATTTCGAGCACGAGGTCTTCGTGCTGTCGGGCCGGGGTGCCCACGAGGAGGAGGGGAGGCTCGAGCCCCTGGGCCCCGGGGACGTGGTGTACGTGGCCCCGGGCGTCATTCACCAGTTCCGGGCGGCCGAGGACGAGGGGCTCCGGTTCCTGTGCGTGGTGCCTCGGGTCTGAACCCCCGGAACCCCCCGGGCCCGCCGGAGCATCCGAAGGGCGTCGCGAAGGGACGCCCCGGGCCGTCTCCGGGGAAGGTGGGGAACGCAGGGGGAACGGTCGAATTGCCGAGCCGGCGCCGGGGTGGCACTCTGATCGGCGGCCCGGGCTCATTCCGCGGAAGGAGAGAGACATGAACACTTCGTGGTTTCGTTGGGTGTTGGTCCCTGTGCTGGCGGGTTCGCTCGTCGCGTGCTCCGCCCCGCCGAGAAAGGCGGAGATCGGCACGGTGCTCGGCGGGGTCGGCGGCGGGGTCCTGGGGGCCCAGGTGGGCGGCGGACACGGCAGAACGGCCGCAATCATCGCCGGTACCATCCTGGGGGCCGTGATCGGCCAGGACATCGGGCGGTCCATCGACCGGACCGACGAGCTCATGGCGCAGCAGGTACTGGAGGTCAACCAGACCGGTCAGAAGTCCCAGTGGGTCAACCCGGACACGGGTAATACGGTGGGGGTGACGCCCACCCGGACGTATCAGGTGGCCTCCGGGCAGTACTGCCGGGAGTACCAGACCGAGGTGATGGTGGGCGGCCAGCCCCAGAATGCCTACGGAACCGCCTGTCGTCAGCCGGACGGCTCCTGGAAGATCCAGCAGTAGCCCCGCAGGAGTCGCCTCGTTCCCACGCTCTCAGAGTGTGTGAACGAATCCCCGGACCGAGCCAGACGGTCGAGAGGCGAGCCGGCCAAAGAGGAAGCCCGCAGCCATAGCTGGGCTCTACGGCAAGGGATTCCGACGCAGCCCGGCGAAGCATATCGGCCGTCGCGGCGACGGGAGGGGGTTGATTCACACGCTCTCAGCCGAGTCTTCGGCTGAGAGCGTCCCACTGGGCGAGGGCCTGGTCGTCGTCCCGGGGCAGCTCCCCCCGGGCGGTCGAGAGCAGGTCGCGGGCCTCGGTCTTCCAGCCCCGCGCGGCGTAGGCCTCCGCCAGGCGGAGCAGGTACCACCAGCCCCGCTCCGGGTCCAGCCGGTAGCAGCGCTTGAAGACCTCGGCGGCTCTCTCGGCCGTCGGGGCCCCCTTCTCCAGCAGGAGCTGCCCCAGGGGGACTAGGGCCTCCAGCAGGTCGCGGTGGCGCCCCGCCAC
>CAZYJP010000495.1:0-1972 GCA_964647795.1 uncultured Thermodesulfobacteriota bacterium | reverse complement strand
GCCGGCCCGTCAGCTACGGGTGCATTCGCCTGTTGCAGTCCGACGCCCGCTGGTTCTACGACTGGGCCTCCGAGTGGGTTCCAGGCGAGAGCTACCGCACGCCAAGGGCTTACGGCACGCCGGTGGCTGTTTTCGGACGCTACAACTACTCATCCGATCCGCCCTGGACGCGACTGGCCGCCGATCCGGAAGCCGACCGCGTCCCGGAAGACGTCCTCGCAGAGACGCTGGAACCCTATCTGTGGGTCATTCTGGAGCGAATCCGGCAGCGACAGGACCTGCTGAGTCGTGTGACCGAACAGTCGACGCCCGGGAGTCAGGAGGGAAGTGAGTAAGCTCGCCGTAGCCGTCCGCAGCGCGCTCGAGACAGACACAAACGGATGACTTCCGCAGGCGCCGCCCCGGGGTTCCCCAAGCGCTGCGCAGCGGACTCATCGGGATGAGCCTTTGCAGAGACGTTCGAGAATCCGGGATTCATTCATCCAACGGTAAGATACCCCCAGCCCCATTTTTCACAAGCTGTGGAAATCCCCGGAAGCAATTGCGGGGCTTTGGTGGAGACGATGGGATTCGAACCCACGACCTCCTGAGTGCGATTCAGGCGCTCTTCCGGGCTGAGCTACGTCCCCACCGTTGGCGTGAGGGGCTCATTCTACCGGAAAGGGGGGACGAAGGAAAGCGCTTGACATCCCTCGCATCCCTCGCGTCCTCAACCGGCGCGATTCGACGTCCCTCGCGTCCCTCGCGTCCCTCGGTCCCTCGCGTCCCTCGGTGCCTCGGTCCCTCGCCCCTCTCCCCCTCCGGGTGATTGCGCCCCTATGCCGCCTACGACCCTCTAGGGGTGGACCGAGGGTCCTCGCTAGGTCGCTGCCTGGAGACTCTCCACTCCCGCCGTTCACCCACCTCCGTTTCCGCCTCGGCCGGAACCGGGAGCAGCGCGGCGGATCCACGCGGTTTGTTCAATCCGAGCAAGCCGCGGGCTGTGAATATCCCTCGACTCGGGGATCCATGGAGTACAAGGGCGCTTCGAACGCACGGAGGCGGGCTACCCGACGGGGGATCGAAATGCGGGCGAAGCTGGGTGTGTCGATCGCGGTGGCGGGAGTCGGCGGCGGTTGTCACCGCGGCTCGGCGCAACCCCGGGGGAGAACGTCACGAAAGATCCGCGATATGGTCAGAACGCCGGTCGCCCCATATCCCTCCGGGGACGGTTCCGGAAACTGGATCTCGCCGCCCAGCCAGACCTCATCCCCCCGGAACCCGCCCGGGACGGCCCGCTAGACGCCGGCCCCCGGGAAACGGTCAGCAGGGAGGCGTAAAAGGCGCGCACATCCGTCGATTTGAGCGCCCGAGAGGGGCACGAATGATCCTGCTCGGACCGGTGTCGATGAGCTCGGGAGAGGCCACGTCCGTCAACCGCCCCAAGGAGATCGCCGTCACCCCGGCGCCCCGCGCGAGGTACTCAACCGTCAGGCTCTTGCCGCGAAGCTCCAGCGACGACTCGACCTCGGCGGTTTCCCCGTCCAACAAGACCTTCCACCGGGCCCGCGCCCGCTCGCCCTCCGCCCAGGCCTCGATCAAGCGGACCGGCGGCGGGCTCCGTGGAGAAGACCGGTCCGGCCCCCACCAGGACGTGGGCCACCGGAATCCGATCGAGCTTCACGTTGACCGGGCCCCAGAAATCCCCGCCGGGCAGCAGGCAGTACTCGATCACACCGTCCGAGCCCACATAGACAAAGCGAAAACGCCGGCCCGTCTCGCTGTGAAGGAGCCGCGTCCTCGATCCGGGCACCCCATCGCGCACTTCAAGACGACACTTCGAATCATAGCCCCGAACGAGGGCCGGAGGCGCCAGAAGGAGGAGGAGACACAGGCCCGATCGCCAACGTCGCATATCGAGAGATGTACCACGTCGCGCGCCCCGGCGCCAAGCCCGGGGAGGAGACTGGCGAGAGCCCTCGCCGGCCGAGCG
>CAZYJP010000494.1:0-1974 GCA_964647795.1 uncultured Thermodesulfobacteriota bacterium | reverse complement strand
TGGTGGGGGTGCGGGCCACCCTGGTGGCGGACACCGCCGACGCGCCCCTCGTCTGCGACGGCTCCCACGCCCAGGAGGTGGGTCGGGTGGTGGAGGCCCTCCGGGCCGCCGGCCGCGAGGAGGCCGTGCTCCACCGCACGGTCCACCGCCCGTGGGGGACCTACACCGTGCTGGAGGAGGGTGCGGGGTAAAAGCTCAAGCGAATCCGGGTGGCCCCCGGGGCCAAGCTCTCCCTCCAACTCCACCACCACCGCAGCGAACACTGGGTCGTCGTCTCGGGTACCGCCCGGGTCACCCGGGGCCGGGAGACCTTGCTGCTGCGCACGGGGGAGTCGACCTTCCTGCCGGTCACGATCCCCCACCGACTGGAGAACCCCGGCACCATCCCCCTCCAGATCATCGAGGTTCAGAACGGGGACTATCTCGGCGAGGACGACATCGTGCGCTTCCAGGACGACTACGGGCGCTCCCGGTGAGCCCGCAGGGTCGCCTTTACTCCTCGGCTGCTCGGGCCGATGGATAGGACAGCCGCGCACCCGCTGGAGTTGCCATGGAGATCGTCCCCCTGGGAGTCGGCGAGGCCTTCGCGAAGACCCTCTCCCAGACCAACTTCCTCGTCCGCCCTGCGGAGGGGGAGCCGTTCCTGATCGACGCAGGCCACACGGCCTCACGGGCACTCCATGCCCTGGGTGTGGACCTGCGGGAGGCGGGCCGGGTCGTGGTGAGCCACCTCCACGCCGATCACATCGGGGGGCTCGAGGAGTTGGGCTTCAGCGGTTACTTCGCGTGGGGGGAGCGCCCGGTCCTCCACGTCCCCGAAAACGTGTTGCCCTACCTCTGGGAGCACGCCCTCCTCGCCGGTATGGGGCAGAGGCTTCGCCGGCCCGGGGGCGGGACCTTCGAGGCCGGAATCGACACCTACTTCGACGTCCGGCCCGTGGCCCGCGCCGAACCCTTCGACCTGGGGAGCGTGCGGGTCACCGCCTTCCCGACTCCCCACGTCCCGGGCCGCCCGAGTTGGGGGTTTCGGCTCGAGGACCGTGCGACCGGGGGGGCCGCCCTGCTCACCTGCGACACCCGGTTCCACCGTCGCAACCTCGAGAAGTTCGGGGCGGGGTGCGGGGCCGTCTTCCACGACTGCCAGCTCGGTGCCACCGGCGCGCCCGTCCACGCCACCCTGGAGGAGCTCCTGACCCTGCCCCCCGGGGAGCAGGAGCGGATTCTGCTGGTCCATTACGCCGACGACTGGCCGGAGCACCAGGGGCGCACCGGCCTCATGCGCTTCGCCCGTGAAGGCCGGACCTACCGCTTCTAGGCCCGGGAGGACGCACCAGTCCACCGCCCGGAACCGACGACACCGTGGAACGCTGGCGGCGGTGGGATAGGGGGGTGGTCCCTCGGTGTCTCCGTGGTGAACGACCCGGATGTCGACGGGCCGTCCGTTTCCCCCTCGACCCCTCGACGCCTTCGCGCTATCGTCCTCGCATGCCCCGCTCCATCCTCCACGTGGACATGGACGCGTTCTACGCGTCCGTGGAGCAGCTCGACCGGCCCGAGTGCCGGGGGCGCCCCGTGGTGGTTGGCGCCGACCCCAAGGAGGGCAGGGGTCGTGGGGTGGTGGCCGCGTGCTCCTATGAGGCCCGGGTCTTCGGGATCCACTCGGCGCTCCCCATCTCCCAGGCCTGGAGGCGCTGTCCGGGCGCGGTGTTCCTCCGGCCCCGGTTCGGGCGCTACGCCGAGGTCTCGGCCGCAGTGTTCGCGATCCTCGGCCGTTACACCGACCGGCTGGAGCCGCTGAGCATCGACGAGGCGTTTCTCGACGTGACCGGCTCCGTGCGGCTCTTCGGGGCCGCCGAGGCCATTGGCCGCGAGCTCGGGGCCGCCATCCGGGACGAGCTGGGCCTGGTGGCCTCGGTGGGGGTGGCGCCCAACAAGTTCGTCGCCAAGGTCGCCTCGGACCTCGGCAAACCCGAC
>CAZYJP010000493.1:0-1994 GCA_964647795.1 uncultured Thermodesulfobacteriota bacterium | reverse complement strand
GATCCCCGGCGTACACGGCGCTCACCAGCCGGGCGAGCGCCCGGTTGGCGAGCCCGGGACGGGCGTTCTGCTCCTGCACCGCCGTGGGAACGCCCCGGAGCCAGGCCAGCGCTACAACGGGAAAACTCACGTATCCCCCGACCCCGAGGCAGGCGGTGGGCCGGAAACGCCGGAGGAGGCGGGCGGCGTCGATGGCTCCCAGGGTCAGGAGCCCGAGAGCCCGTAGCCGCCCCCCCACGCCGGCCCCTGCGATCCCTCCGGCCCGAACGGTGGCGAACGGCAGGCCCAGGGGCGGAAGAACCCGTGCCTCGAGCCCCCGGTCGGTGCCCGCGAAGAGGACTGCGTGCTCCGGGCCCCGGGCCAGGAGCTCCTCGGCGACCGCGATCCCGGGGAAGAGATGCCCCCCGGTCCCGCCGCCGGCGATGAGGAGCCTCATCGCTGAGTCTCCTCTCGGGCCAGGCCCGCCAGGAGCCCCGCCCCCGTGAGGCATACCACCAGGCCGGTCCCCCCATAGGAGAGAAAGGGGAACGGCAGCCCCTTCGTGGGAAGCCACCCGGTGACCACCAACGCGTTGATGGCCGCCTGGAGCCCCAGCCAGGTGCTGATGCCGGTGGCGAGCAGGCGTCGAAAGGGGTCCTCCTGGCGCAGGGCGATCCGATACCCCCGGAGGACCAGGATGCCCACGAGCAGGAGCACCAGGAGCACTCCCACGAGGCCCCGCTCCTCCGCCCAGACGCTCAGAATGAAGTCGGTGTGGGCTTCCGGCAGGTAGTGCAGTTTCTGGCGCCCGGCGCCGAGGCCCACCCCCCAGACGCCGCCGGCGCCGAAGGCCAGCAGGCTCTGTACCAGTTGGAAGGCCGCCCCCTGGGCGTGGTTCCAGGGGTCGAGGAAGGCCAAGATGCGGTCCCGGCGAAAGGAGATGAACCAGAGGAGGTACACAACGAGGGGGGAGGCCAGGAGCACGCCGGCCGCCAGGTGGCGCAGCCGCACGCCGCCGACGAAGGCCGTCACCGACACCACGGCGGCGAGGAGCAGGGCGGTTCCCAGGTCCGGTGCCACCAGCACCAGGCCGATGGGGATGGCCGGCAGGACGACGTGGGGCAGGTAGCCGTACGTGAAGGAGCGCACCATGTCCCCGCGCTTCGCCAGGCTGTGGGCCAGGAACAGGATCAAGGCCAATTTCGCCAGCTCCGAGGGCTGGAACCCGATCCCCCCCAACCGCACCCAACGGTGGGCGCCGTTGACGGCTTGCCCCACCGAGGGCACCCAGGGCAACACCAGGAGGAGGGTGGCCAGGGCAAGGGCCGGGTAGGCGCTCCGGCGCAGCCACTCCGTGGGGACGTGGGCTGCCAGGAAGGCGGCGGCCGTCCCGAGGGCCGCGAAGGCCAGGGAGCGCTTCAGGTAGGACGCGGTGTCTGCCCCCTCCCGGCCGAAGGCCAGGGGGGAGGAGGTGGAGTACACGAGCACGAGTCCGAGGCCGGTGAGGAGGAGCGCCGAGCCCAGGACGATCCAGTCGGTGCGGCCGCTCTCAGTCATTCCCCGGCCTCCCGGCGAGCCCATCGGTCTCCTCGCGGCACAGGCGCTGGAAGGTGTCCCCGCGCTCTGCGTAGCTGGTGAAGAAGTCGAAGCTCGAACAGGCCGGAGAGAGGAGAACGGTGTCCCCCGGGCGCGCCGCGGCCAGGGCCAGCCGCACGGCCGAGGGCCAATCCGGCGCCACCCGCAGGGGAGCGAGGCCGGCTAGGGCGGGGGCCAGCACCGAGGCCATCCGCGGTGCCGCCGCGCCGACGAGGACCACCTCCCGGGCGAACCGCTGCAAAGGCTCGACGAGAGGGGAGTAGTCCCCCCCCTTGTCGAGCCCGCCGGCCACGAGGACCACCGGGGGCCGGACACTCTCCAGGGCTGCCTCCACTGCCCCGACATTGGTGGCCTTGGAGTCGTCCACGAAGCGGATGCCCCGCCACTCGAGGAAGGGCTCCAGGCGGTGGGGCCGGCCG
>CAZYJP010000492.1:0-1996 GCA_964647795.1 uncultured Thermodesulfobacteriota bacterium | reverse complement strand
CCACGCTGATGTGGGGCGCTCGCCGGGGCTTCACGGCGCCCACCTCTCCGGTCCGGCCGTCGGGCGTCATCCCCGCACGCCTCCGGCCACGAGCGGCACGAACCGGCACGGCTCCAGGTTCTCCTCCGTCCAGGTGTCCCGGCCTGCCCTCACGATCCGGCGAAGTCTCTGGCCGTCGGCCTCCGCCACCGGCAACACGAGCCGCCCGCCGATCTCCAACTGCTCGAGCAGAGCCCGCGGAACCTCGGGAGCCGCCGCCGTCACCAGGATGCCCCGGAAGGGAGCCTCCTCGGGCCAGCCCAGAGCCCCATCACCGGGCCGAACCGAGACGCCGAAGGCACCCACCTCGGTGAGCGCCCTCCGGGCCCGAAGCGCCAGGGCCGGGAGCCGTTCCACGGAGTAGAGCCGCACGCCCAGGAAGGAAAGCACCGCGGCCTGATAGCCCGACCCCGTCCCCACCTCGAGCACCCGTTCCCCCGGGGAGGGATCCAGGGCCTCGGTCATTCGCGCCACGGTGGAGGGCCGGGAGATCGTCTGCCCGTAGCCGATCGGAAGGGCGTCGTCGGTGTAGGCCCGGGCCCAGAGCGCCTCCTCGAGAAACCGGTGGCGGGGCACACGGCCCAAGGCCTCGAGTACCCGGCGGTTGCGCACGCCCTGGCCCTCCGCCACATCCCAGACCATCCGGCGCAGTGCCCCCTCGAAATTCACGACCCGCACCGCCCGCCCAACACCGACCGGGCCGCCCACACCCCCGACGCGCTGGCCTGCATGAGGCCCCGGCTCACACCCACCCCGTCGCCCGCTCCGTAGAGGCCTGCCACGGGGGTCTCGAGGCGGCCGTCGAGGGCCAGCCGGCTCGAGTAGAACTTCACCTCCACCCCGTAGAGCAGCGTGTCCGGCCCGGCCAGTCCGGGGCAGAACACGTCGAGCGCGTACAGCATCTCGGTCAGCCCCACCAAGTGCCGATGGGGCAGGGCGAAGGCCAGGTCCCCGGGGGTGGCGTCGTGCAGGGTGGGGACGATGGAGGCCCTGGCGATCCGTTCGGGGGTGGAGCGCCGGCCGGCCTCGAGATCCGAGAAACGCTGCACCAGGATCCCCCCGGCCAGGAGGTTGGCCAGGCGGGCGACCGACTTGCCGTAGGCGATCGGGTCGTCGAAGGGCTCGGTGAAGGCGGTCTTCACCAGGAGGGCAAAATTGCTGGCCTCGCCCCGCCCCTCCGCGTACGCGTGGCCATTGACCGTGAGGCAGTCCTCGTAGACCTCGTGGACCACCTCTCCCCGGGGGTTCATGCAGAAAGTGCGGACCTCGTCGGAGAAGGTGGGGGACGTGTAGAGGAGCTTGGCCTCGTACAGGGACGCGGTGAGCTCCTCGAGCACCGGCGCGGGGCACTCCACTCTCACGCCGATGTCCACCGGGTTGGGTACGGCGGCGATCCCCAGGGTCTCCGCGACTCCCCCCATCCACTCCGCCCCGAGCCGACCGGGCGCGAGGATCACCGCTCGTGCGGGGACCCGCTCGGACCCGAGGCGCACGCCTACGGCGCGGCCGCCTTCCACCTCGACCCCGGTGCACGCGGCGTCGAAGCGCACCTCCACCGCCCGGGTCACCTCTTCGAAGAGCTTGCCGAGCACCTCCCGGCACAGGTCCGTGCCCAGGTGCCGGACCGGGTTCTCGAGCAGCGTCAGCCCGGCCGCCCGTGCGCGCTCGCACAGGTCCTCGAAGTCCTCCACGTCGAGCCCGTGCACGCGGTCCGGCGCCCCGTGCCGCCGGTACACGCCGTCCACGTAGGAGATCAGCTCCTGGAGCTCCTCCCGGGAGACGAACTCCGAGAGGAAGCCCCCGACCCGAGGAGAGAGGCTGAGCTTGCCGTCGCTGTACGCCCCGGCGCCGCCCCAGCCCGCCAGCAGGCGACACTGGACACAGCGGCGGCACGCCCCCCCGGTTTCCCGCCGGGGGCACCGCCGGGCCCCTAGGTCCGCGCCCATCTCCAGAAGCA
>CAZYJP010000491.1:0-1996 GCA_964647795.1 uncultured Thermodesulfobacteriota bacterium | reverse complement strand
TCGGCACGGCCCCGGGAAACCGGATCAGCCGGCCTGCTTCAGGGCGGCGATTCTTTCTTCCAGGGGGGGGTGGGTCATGAAGAGACGCTTGAGTCCCGTGCCAATCGTGCCGGAAATGCCGAAGGCCGCCATCTGATCGGGCAGATGGGGCTGCGCCGCGGTGCGCCGCAGGCGCTCCAGTGCGGCAACCATGCGATCCCGACCGGCGAGACGCGCCCCGCCGGCGTCGGCTCGGAACTCCCGCTGTCGGCTGAACCAGAATACGATCATGCTGGCGAGGACGCCGAACACCACCTGGGCCAGGATCGAGGTGATGTAGAAGGCGGGCCCGTGCCCCCTCTCGGTCTTGAACACCACACGGTCCACCAGGTGGCCGACCACTCGGGAAGCCACGATCACGAAGGTGTTGACCACCCCCTGGATCAGGGCGAGGGTCACCATGTCGCCGTTGGCCACGTGGCTGACCTCGTGGCCCAGCACGGCTTCTGCTTCGTCGCGGGACATGGACCGGAGGAGCCCCGTGCTCACCGCCACCAGCGCGCTGTTTCGCCGCATGCCCGTGGCAAAGGCGTTGACGTCGGGGGAGTCGTACACGGCCACTTCGGGCATCCCGATGCCGGCAGCTGCCGCCTGCCGCCGAACCGTTTCCACGAGCCAGGTCTCCAACTCGCCTCGGGGTGTCTCGATCGTTCGGGCACCGGTGAGGCGCTTGGCCATCCACTTGGACAGGGCCAGGGAGATCAGCGATCCGCCAAAGCCGAAGACCGCCGCGAAGATGAGGAGGTTGTAGAGGTCGAGCGAGACCCCCTGCTCGTCCAGGATCCGTCCGACGCCGAGCAGGTTCAGCACGATGCTCAGCACGAAGATGATCGCCAGGTTGGTGATCACGAACAAGAACACTCTCTTCACCGAAACTGCCTCCTCTTCTCTGGGGGAGCCGTGCCGCCGCGCGGCTCCAGCGTCGGGTTTGCGTGCATGCCGCCAGGGTAGAGCACGCCAGGGCGGGGGGCAAGCCAAACCGACAACCCGACCGGCCGCCGGGTTCAGAGGAAAGCCCTCCGCAGGGGCGTCGGCGCCCGTTTTCCCGGGTCGGGAGGCCTTCCGGGCGGACCCGTGCCGTCCCCGGAGCCTGGGCATCTGGGGAGGAGCGCGCCGGCGTGCGGCTTTTTTCTTTGCAGCGAGCTTCGACGGTGCTAGAAGAGGGCGGCCCTCGAACCCTGGAAAGACGATTCCTGGATAATCGACAACGGATGGAAGAACGCAGACTCGAACCCCCGGTCATCCTGCCCCGCCCCGACCACCCGATCAGCCGCAAGCTCATCGACCCGGACGCCCTGTGGATCCTGCAGCGGCTACGGCGGGAGGGTTACCAGGCCTATCTCGTGGGAGGTGCCGTGCGGGACCTCCTCCTCGGGCGAGAGCCCAAGGATTTCGACGTCGCCACCAACGCCCGCCCGAGCGAGATCCGGCGGCTGTTTCGCAACTGCCGCCTCATCGGCCGCCGGTTCCGGTTGGCGCACGTGTTCTTCCGGCGCAAGGCGGAGCCGGAGAAGATCGTGGAGGTGAGCACCTTCCGAAGCCTGGTCCAGCGCCCGCGCGGGGCGCCTGGCGGGGAAGAGCTTCCGCCGGAGGACCTGGACCTGGAGGGGACCGTCTTCGGGACCCCGGACGAGGATGCCTGGCGCCGGGATTTCACGGTCAACGCGCTCTTCTACAACCTGGACGACTTCTCGGTGATCGACCACGTGGGAGGGCTGCGGGATCTTGAGAAAGGGCTCATCCGGGTGATCGGCGACCCGGACGAGCGCTTTCGGGAGGACCCCGTACGGATGCTCCGGGCCCTGGAGTTCGCCGTGCGCCTGGGGTTTCGGATCGAGGAGGGCACGCAGGCGGGAATCCGTCGCAACGCCGCCCGAATTGCCGAGTCTTCGCCGGCGCGACTGCGGGAGGAGCTGCGCCAGATGCAGCAGCGCGGGATCGTGGCGGGGGTGTTGGC
>CAZYJP010000490.1:0-1997 GCA_964647795.1 uncultured Thermodesulfobacteriota bacterium | reverse complement strand
AAGATGTCGCCCTTTTGGCGCGGGAATAGGTTGACACGCCGGTGATTTCTTTCATATACCCGTACTGCAATAATACCAATTCGACGGCCTGCTGTCGAGCCTGCCGCTGTTGGGTTCGGGAGGCGGCATCGGCCAGCAGGGTTTGCTCCAGGTGGAGCACTTCAGCATAGAAGCGTTCCCGTTCGATGAGCGGGATCCGGTCTTGTTCGTACACCTCCCTGGCCGTGCGGCCGCCCAGCATGGGACGCGGGCGTTCGTCATTGAGGTCCCGGATGGTTTCCTCCAGCCGTTCCTTCAGCGTTAGATCCGGGTTGCAGGGGCGCATGGCGCGCTCGTAGCCCTTGATATCGCGGATGGTGCGTTCCATCTTGCCGTTGAAGGGGGGATAGTGCGGGGGGCTGGTCAGGCTGATGACCTGATGCTCTTCCAGCAGAGCCTCGACGGCGGCTTCATGAAAGATGGAGCCGCCGTCGTGTTTGAGGACCAGCGGCGGGCTATGCTGCTCGAAGGCTTCATTCAGATAGGCATAAACATCGCTGCTCTTTGCCGGGCCGTCCACTAATCGGGTGTTGACCTTGTAGCGGGCGCACTCATCCTGAAGGATCAGGAATTCCTTCTTTTGTCGCTGGTCTTTGAATTCGGTGCCGTCCTCGCTCCACATGACCTGGGGGGCGGTGATGGCATACCGCCGGGGGGGCTCCTGAGGCTCCGGCGTGGGCTGAAGGTCTTCGATGATCCGGGCGATGGTCCCCGCGCTGTACCGCCCCCACCCTTGCCGCCACACCCAGTCAGACAGCACCTGGGGACCCCACTGCTTGTACCGGGCCAGGTACTGCGTCCGGATCTTCATCTGGATCTCCAACGGGATCGCCGCGGGCCGGCCCCGTTTAGAGGCGGGGCCGGGCGCGTTCGTTCCCTGCCGAAGACCCCAGCGCTTAAGGCTCTTGACCTTCACCCTCATCACGGCGGCCATCAGCCCTGCCGGCCACCCGTGGGCCGCTCCGGTCCGCACCAGTTCCCGTCGCAGTCGTCCGTCCCTTCCTCCGCATCTTTTTTTCCCCCGCCGCTTCCTCCCCCGGCAGCGGCTCCCCGTCGAGCACCTTCCGGTGCAATTCCACGAAGGTCATGGCAATCTCGTATTTCGTCTTCCAGTGCGCCAGGTCCTTCTCCAAGGTGCTCTTCGCCTTCTTCGCCTCCGTCAGGGCCGCCACTTCCGGGCTGGGCCCCTTCCGTCCCGGGCTTTTCGGCTCCAGCGCCGCCATCGCCGCTTGGTCCACTTTCTCCATCGCCTCGCTCAAGGTCTGCCGGCTCACCCCAAACGTCCGGCACAGCTCCTGGACCGGGACCTCCCCCTTCCGCGCCATCTGCACCACCCGGTACCGTTCCTCGCCGCTCAGTTCCTTCCATTGCATCGTTTGGATCCTCCCTTCGATACTGCCCTTGCTCGTCCACCGTAAACGGCGGGCCGAGCCGGATGACCTCGCGCACCTCGTTCCCGAGCTTGACCTCGATCGCTTCCCCCTTCCTCACAATGCGCACGTCGGTCCCCCCTAGTTTACCAAGAAGGTAGAGGGGAGGCTGGGGCTCCTGCCCCAGGGCCAGTTGCAAGGCATTGGCCTGGCACCCGTGCTTGAGGGCCTCTTCCACGTCCCCGGCCACACCGTAAAACCGGTCCGCCGGGCAGAGGCCGTCGATCCCCTGGTGGGGCCGCTGGTGATTGTAATACCCGATCCAATGGTCGAGGCGCTGCCGCGCGTCGGCAAACGAGGCGAACACCGCGTCCTCGAGGAATTCGGTCCAGATCGTTTTCCAGAAGCGTTCGATCTTGCCCAGGGTCATGGGATGGTGTGGGGCGGAGCGGACATGCTGGACGCCTTGCCGCTGGAGCTCTTTCTGGAACGGGGTCTGGCCCCGCCAGGCGGCGAATTGCCGGCCGTTGTCGGAGAGGATCTCCCGCGGCGCCCCCCACTGCCCGATGGCCCCCTTGACCACCTCCA
>CAZYJP010000489.1:0-2008 GCA_964647795.1 uncultured Thermodesulfobacteriota bacterium | reverse complement strand
CTGCTCTGCACCTGGGCCGCCCTGCGGGTGGGGGACGAGGCCTTCCAGCGCGTCCTGGCGTTCCTCATGATCGCGGTCACCCTGTGGTCCCTGTGGAACCCGCTCAAGGGGCGCGCCGCCAAGGGCGGGGGCGGGCTCCGGTTGGGTCTTCTGGCCGCGGGGTTCTTCGTGGTGGGGATCTACGGCGGGTTCGTCCAGGCGGGGGTCGGTTTCTTCATCCTGGCGGCCACCACCCTGGCCGGGCTCGACCTGGTGCGGGGCAACGCGGTGAAGGTGCTCAGCGTCCTGATCCTGACCGCCATGTCCCTGAGCATCTTCGCTTGGCAGGGGAAGGTCGACTGGGTCCTGGGGTTCGCCCTGGGTGCGGGCAACACGGTCGGGGGTTTCATCGGCGTGCGGCTGGCCGTGCTCGGGGGCCACGAGTGGCTGCGAAAGGTCGTGACCGCGAGCGTCCTCTTCTTCGCTCTCATGCTCCTCTTGCGAGGGTAGGCATCGGCCGCGCGCCGGGGGGTGAGGGCTGGGGCCTCCCCTCCGGAGGCGCAGGATCCCCGGGTCCTCTCCCGTCCGTGGCGTCTCCGCACGGAGGGAAAGGGCCGTGCCTGCCCGGGCCTGCGTGCGCCGCCTCCTGGGAGACCCCCGGACCGCCGCCATCCGGACGCATTCTTCAAAATTCCCGATTTTTCAACGATTTTCAGCAAGCCCGTTCGGGAGAGATTTCCCCGAAAACGCCTCGAGGAAGCACTCCTCCAGCACCCGGAAGACCGCTTCCGGCGCCGGGCCGTCCCCGAGGAGAGCCAGGAGGGACGTGGCGGGGGTGTCAGCCTGGCCGCAGGGGACGATCAGACCGAAGTGGGAGAGCTCGGGGCACACATTGAAGGCGAAGCCGTGGTAGGAGACCCCACGGGAGACGGCGACGCCGATGGCCCCGAGCTTGCCGCGGCGGGCGTAGATGCCCGGACTTCCCGTCCGGCGTTCCGCCGCCACGCCGAAGCGGGACGCCGTTCGAATCATCACCTCCTCCAGTCGGTCCACGTAGTCTCGGATGCCGATGCCGTGGTCCTCGAGCCGGAGGATCGGATAGCCCACCGCCTGGCCGGGCCCATGGTAGGTGGCCTGGCCGCCCCGCTCCACCCGATGGACCGAGATCCCGGCCGCGGCGAGGGTGGCAGGCCCCGCGAGGACTCCGGACGGGTCCGCGTTGCGCCCCAGGGTGATCACGGGTTCGTGCTCCAGGAGGACGAGGGTGTCGGGCTCCGCGCCCTCTCGGCGGCGGCGGAGCAAATCGAGCTGTAGGGAGTGGGCACTGCGGTAAGGGGTGAGGCCCGGAAGCCTGAGGACCCGGACAGGGGCCACCGGCTCACACCCCGGTTTCGGCGGGGATCGGTTCTCCCCGTTTGCAGCGGTGCTGAACGTAGGCCTCCGCGGCCCGATACGAGGTGCGTGCCAGGGGCGCTGCGGCCACGTACGCGAACCCCATGCCGCGCCCCTCCTCGGCGAGCGCTGTGAAGACGTCGGGTGCGACGTACTCCCGGACGGGGGCGTGGGCCCGGGTGGGCTGCAGGTACTGGCCCAGGACGAGGATCTCCACCCCGGCCCCCCGGAGGTCCTCCATGGCGCAGGTCACTTCGTCGCGCCTCTCCCCGAGCCCCAAGAGGATCGACGACTTGGTGATCACTGCCCGGCGCCGGCCCCGGCCGAAATCATGGGCCCGTCGGAGGACGTCGAGGGACCGCCGGTAGCCGAACCGCCGGTGGCGGAGGAGCGGGGTCAGGCGCTCCACGACCTCGACGTTGTGGGCCAGAACGTCGGGCCCGGCCCCGAGAACGGCCTCCAGCGGGGCGCCGGTGTAGTCGGGGATGAGGACCTCGACCAGGGGAGGGGGGGCCAAGGCCTTCAGCCGGCGCACGGTCGCCGCGAAGACCGACGCCCCGCCGTCGACGAGGTCGTCCCGGGTCACCGAGGTCACCACCGCGTAGGCGAGGCCCATGCGGCGGGCGGCGGCAGCCAC
>CAZYJP010000488.1:0-2010 GCA_964647795.1 uncultured Thermodesulfobacteriota bacterium | reverse complement strand
CGGATTGCGGGGCGGAGCGGAGGGGCTCCCCGGCCCCGGGCACGTGTCAAGGCGGCGGATACCGGGAGTCGGTTCGGCCTTGACAGGGACGGGTCGGTACCGTAGGATTCCGGTTTTGCGATTTCCCGAGACGTGGGAGGCTGGCCGTCATGAAGAGCTTCATGGCCACGGCACAGACGATTGAGAAGGAATGGTTCGTGGTGGACGCCCGGGGTGCCACCCTGGGGCGTTTGGCGACCCAGGTGGCGTCGATCCTTCGCGGCAAGCACAAGCCCACCTATACCCCCCACGCGGACGCAGGCGACTTCGTGGTGGTGGTCAACGCCGACAAGGTGCATCTGACCGGCCGCAAGATGGACCAGAAGATGTACTACTGGTACACCGGGTACCCGGGGGGCATCAAGGGCCGGACGGCCCGGCAGATGCTCGACCGCAAGCCGGAGGAAGTGCTCCGCAGGGCCGTCAAGGGTATGCTGCCCAAGAACAACCTCGGCCGGAAGATGATGACCAAGCTCAAGATCTACGCGAGCCCCGAGCACCCGCACCAGGCCCAGCAGCCCAAGCAGCTGGCCGTCCAGGAGTAGAGAGGAACCCATGGCCGAGAGCATCCAGAGCCACGGCAAGAGAAAGACCGCCATCGCCCGCGTGACCGTCGTCCCGGGAGAGGGGAAGGTCGAGGTCAACGAGGGGAAGACCCTGGAGGTTTACTTCCCCCGGGAGGCCCACCGCCGTGCAGTCCTCAGCCCCATGGTCCTGACCGAGCGGGCCGAGGCCTACGACGTGAAGGTGCGCGTACGGGGCGGGGGGATCACCGGCCAGGCCGAGGCCGTCCGACACGGCATCGCGCGAGCCCTGGTTGCCTTGGAAGAGGATCTGCGCCCGGTGCTCAAGAAGGCCGGCTTCCTCACCCGAGACCCCCGGATCGTCGAGAGCAAGAAGTACGGTCACCACAAGGCCCGCCGGAGCCCCCAGTTCTCCAAGCGCTGACCCGAGCTCCGCCGATTCTCGACGGGCCCCCTCCGGGGGCCCGTTTCGTTTTGGTGGGGTGACGGATTGCGCGGCGCAGTGCAGGGGCTCCCCGGGCCTGCTCTGACGACCGTCGGTGGATCCGAGGTCTTTCGGGCGCTTTGCCAAGGAACCATCTTTCCCCTACACTCCGCCCGGTCTCCCTTTCGGGTCTGCGAGGAATGCCATGCTCTCCGTGGGAATCATCGGCGCCAGCGGCTACACCGGGGCGGAGCTGCTCCGCCTCCTCCACGGCCACCCCCGGGCCCGGGTCTCGGTCATCACCTCCCGGTCCTACGCGGGCCGCCCCCTGGGGGAGTGTTTCCCGAGCCTGGGCCAACTGGACCTCACCTTCGAGACCCACGAGGACCCGGCCGTACTGGACCAGGCGGAGGTCTACCTCCTCGCGTTGCCCCACAAGGCCAGCATGGCCGCCGTGCCTTCCCTCCTCGATCGGGGCAAGAAGGTCATAGACCTCTCCGCCGACTTCCGGTTCGCGGACCCGTCGGTGTACCAGATCCACTACGGGCCCCACTCCTGCCCCGAGTTCCTCCAGGAAGCGGTGTACGGGCTCACGGAGGTTCACGGCGCGGCGGTGGAGCGGGCCCGGCTCGTGGGCAACCCCGGGTGCTACCCCACGAGCGTGCTGCTCCCGTTGATCCCGCTCTTCCTCGAGGGGGCCATCTGCCCGGAGGGGATCGTGGCCGACTCGAAGTCGGGGGTCTCCGGGGCCGGACGGGAGCCCGGGCCCGGGACCCATTTCTGCGAAGTGAACGAGGGCTTCCAGGCATACAAGGTGGCGGCCCACCGCCACGAGCCCGAGATCCGCACCCAACTCGAGTGGGCGGCCGGGTGCGAGGTGCCGCTGGTCTTCACGCCCCACCTGGTGCCCATGGACCGGGGAATCCTCTCCACGGTCTACGCCCTGCCACGGGAGGGAACCGACGCGGCACGGGCGCGGGAGATCTGGCGGGAGTTTTACGGCGGCGCGCCCTTCGTGCGGGT
>CAZYJP010000487.1:0-2022 GCA_964647795.1 uncultured Thermodesulfobacteriota bacterium | reverse complement strand
AGCAGCAGCGCCGCTTCATGGAGACGGCCCGAACCCTCCTGGCACCCCTGGATCACCCCACCCTCGGGGCGTGGCGCGAGGCGGTCCTCGTTCAGGTCACGAGACTCCTCGGCGCCGACTGCAGCGGCTTCCTCCTCCCGGTCCCCGGTGAGGCGCCCTTCGGCCTCCTGGGTCTTCCCCACCGCTTCGGGGCCGAGTTCCTGGAGGACGAGGAGCAGCGCGCCATGGCGCGGGGGTGGGTCCGGGACGGGGTCCCCAAGGTCTGGAGCACCCGCCTCCTGGGGGCCCAGGCCGGCCTCCGGATGCCCGACGACTGGTTCGCCATGCCCGAGTACCGGAACTTCTATGCCCGCTACGGCCTGGAGGAGGCGGTGGGTTTCATGACCAGCCTGGAGGCGGTCCACCCGCTGAGCGGGGGGGCGCGGAACGCCGCAGCGCCCCTCCCGGGCCTTCCGGCCATGCTGACCTGCTTTCGCCGGAAGTACGGGAGCGAGGCCTTCGGAGACCAGGGACTCCTGCTCATGCGAATGCTCCAGCCTGCCGCCGAGGCCGGGGTGCTGACGGTGGTGCGCCACGCCGGAGCCATGGCTGCCGTGGCCCAGGTCCTGGACCAGGCTCGGGCCGGTGCCCTGGTGGTGGATGCCGATGGGCGGACCCTCCAGCGGAACCCGGCCCTGGAAAGGATCCTCGCGGACGACCCCGAGGCGGAGGCCATCCGAAGTGCGATGTCCAGGGCCGCCGCCTCCCTGGCCCCGATTCACCGGACCCACCCGGGGCGCTCCGCCTTGGCCAGATTGGCCGGCACGAACGCCAGCGTCCGAACCTCCATGGGAGGGTACCGGATCTGGGCCACACTCCTTTCCGGGGACCCCGGGGTGGGCCGAACGGCGACCCTGGTGCAGGTGGAGCCCATCGACCCCGCCCTCCCTTCCCTCCAGGAGATCGGGGACCGCTGGGGGCTCACCCCGCAGCAGGCCCGGGTGGCCCGCCTTCTTGCCCGGGGCCGAAGCAACCGCGAGGTGGCGAGTGCCCTCGGGATCCGGCCCTCCACGGCCCGCGGCTACACCGAGGCCGTCTTCCTCCGGCTCGGCGTGAAGGCCCGGGGCGAGGTGGCGCTCCGGCTCCTTCAGGAGCCCGACCTGCCCGGGCCCCTGTCCACCTGACCCGAACAAGCATCCTGCGGCCCGAGTCCCCCCTTTGCATGGTGGGGCTGGGTGACCCCGGTGCTCAGGGGGGCGATGATGAATTCATCTGATTCGGACGAGCGGACAGATGCGACGAGCCGTCGGGAGGTCCCTGCTTTTCGTGACTGCGGGACCGCTGCTCACTGGATGCGGGGGCAGCGACGAGATCCCGGACCGGGGTACGGAGCTGGACCCCTCAAGGGCCGGATCGGCGCCGGAGGTCGAGACCTCGTC
Organism: uncultured Thermodesulfobacteriota bacterium; assembly: GCA_964647795.1. Taxonomy (GTDB): domain Bacteria; phylum Desulfobacterota; class Deferrisomatia; order Deferrisomatales; family JACRMM01; genus JBFLZB01. The sequence goes on along the minus strand of CAZYJP010000487.1, from coordinate 604 downwards.
CCCGGGCACCCCCGTTCGGGTCGAGGTGAACGGGGTCGGGCTCCATTACCAGGATCGGGGCCAGGAGGGATAGGACATCCGAACGCCCCCTCGGGGGCGGAGGCAAGGTAGTACGCGGCATCTGGTCGAGCAAAAGGCCGAGATGTGGGTGATGGCGGGGCGTCGAAAGGCCCTGTAGTGGTCGCTTTCGGCCGCCCGCTCGTACGCCTGGCGATAGCATTCCGCGGCCCGTCGCCAGTCTCCCGGGTGGGCGGCCACATCGCCCGTCGCGAGCATGGCCGGCACATTGGCGGGGTCCCGTCGCCGCAGCAGAACGAACTCACGAGCTCCACGCTGGGTACCTCATCGGCAAGACGATTCGAGCGCGCATATGGCAAAGCGCCCGGCCCTTCCCTCCCTCCCCTGCCCTGTACAGACACCAAACGGAGTCGATCCGAGCGGAGCGAGGAGAGCGAGGATCCGCCGTAGGCGGACCGCAGCTCAACCCGCGTCCGGATCGCGCAGCGAGACGGGGACGCGGGTGAGACGGTTCGAGCGCCAGTAACGCACCAGAGCCCGGTCTCTCTGACGAGAGCCGGGCTCTGGAAGTGGAGCCGGCGGGAGT
>CAZYJP010000486.1:0-2024 GCA_964647795.1 uncultured Thermodesulfobacteriota bacterium | reverse complement strand
TCGTCACCGAAATCCCCCAGATGAAGAGCATGTTGTAGATGTTCGATCCCACGATGTTTCCAACGGCAATGTCTCCCTGGCCTCGCCGGGCAGCCGTCAGCGTCGTCGCAAGTTCTGGAAGACTCGTTCCAACAGCCACAACCGAGAGGCCGATTATGACCTCGGAAATACCCAACGCTCCCGCGACCCCCACCGCTCCTCGAACCGCAAGCTCCCCCCCGAGGACCAGCGCAACCAGGCCCCCACCGATCCATCGTGCGATGGGTGTCTCCTCTGGCGTGTCCTCCCCGAGTTGCCGTGCGTTTCCAACCTCACCCCCATCATCGCGCTGCCGGATTGCTTCGCCGATGGTGTAGTAGAGAAACACTGCGAAGAGCAACAGCAGCATGAGGCCGTCACCGCGGCCGTACCCAGATATGGGCTCACCAAGAACGGGACCGCCTGCCAGAACCAAGGCCGCGCAGCAAGCCAGAAACATCATGGGGATCTCGCGGATCACCAGCGTTCGATGGACTGACAGAGGCACAAGCGCGGCGGTCAGGGCCAACAGGAGTCCGAGGTTAGCGATGTTGGACCCGATCACGTTCCCGAAACCGATCTCCGTGTTCCCACGCAGAGCCGCCGCCACATTCACTACGAGTTCCGGCGTCGAGGTCCCGAAAGCCACGACCGTCAAGCCGATAAGGATCGGCGAAAGCCCCAGTCTGGAAGCCAGTGCCGCGGCACCGCGGACCAACCAGGAGCCGCCGATGATCAGGACGCCGAGCCCCAGACCGAGAAGCATCACATAGACAATCATCGACCGGCCAGTTCCTTGGCGTGGCAACCATCCTTCGTGAATTTTCTCACGGAATCCAACGAGGTCGATACCGGTCGCCTGTTGTGAATCTCGTGGTGACGATATTTCGGCTAACGAATCTTCCGTTTCCCAATCCGGAGAGCTCGCCGCGGCGCGTGCCCCCGCACGCGGCGTGACGAGCCGGAGGGTTGGGCGCAGGGCCCGTCAGGGCCCGGAGCCGGCAACCCGTGCAGTTATGAAAGCCCCGTCCTCGCAGGCACATCGCTCCCCTTGACCGGCACCGAACGGGGGTCCGTTACCGGCGATGGCCCTGCGGACGGAGGGCCGGGGGGCGCAGGCGCTTGCCGATTCATCTTTCGCTCCGACGTCCGCGTCGATCATCCTCCGCCGGTGTACCGACGGCTCTTCACCTATTCCGAGGTTTCCTCGCCTCATGATCGGGCTATGCAGTCGGGGGGCTCAGTCAGTTAGTCGGTCGGTCCCGGCCCGAAGGCCCTGCCGCAGCAGCGTTCCGAGCTTCCCCCTGTCCGTCGGCGCTCTCCACCGGGCTGGATTCCCTCCACACCTCCCCGGTCTCGAGCATCCGGTGGATCACCCGGGCGAGCTTCCGTGCCGTCGCCACTCGCGCCTCCGGGCGTTCTGCCGTACCGCGTCACACCTCCCGAACTCCGCGTCCGAGGGGCGAGCCCCGCGTAGGACGCCAGCTTGTCCGGCGTCTCGAACCTCGAGATCGGTGTGAGCTCCGCGGCCAGAAGCAGCGATCGGAAGGGGCCGATCCCCGGGATCGTCTGGAGCAGCAGGGCCGCAAGGTTGCCCCTGGCCTCCTCCCGGATCCTCTTGTCCGCCTCCCGGATCTCCTCCGTCACGGCGTCGATCAACCGCAGGTAGCTCTTCACCACCCGCTTCTGCTCTCCGCTCAGCCACGGCCACGCTTCCTGGACGAGCCACCTCCGGCCTTCCTCTCGCAGAAGACGCTCCCGCCCGATCTCCAGCCCCTGCGCATGCAGGTGTCCGTGGATCCGGTTCACCAGCTTCGTCCGGTCCCGCACGAGCTGCTTCCGGTGCCGCACCTTCCGCACCAGGTCCCGCTGCTCTTCCGGCTTCGCGTACACCTCAGGGACCAGCCCCACCGACAGGAGCCGCGCCAGCATCCGCGCGTCCATCTCGTCCGTCTTCACATCCGCCTTTGCGATCGCCTCCACCCCGGACGCATGCGCCAGGTGGA
>CAZYJP010000485.1:0-2030 GCA_964647795.1 uncultured Thermodesulfobacteriota bacterium | reverse complement strand
TCCTGATCGGGTTCGTGAGCTGGGGCGTGTGGTCGCACCACATGTTCACCACCGGCCTCGGCCCCATCGCCGACGCGTTCTTCACCATCAGCACCATGATCATCGCCATCCCCACCGGCGTGAAAGTCTTCAACTGGCTGGCCACCATGTGGGGCGGCGCGCTCCGGCTCAACACCTCCATGATGTTCGCCGTCGCCATGGTCGCCCTCTTCACCATCGGCGGGATCAGCGGAATGATGCACGCCGCCTCACCGGCGGACCTCCAGCAACACGACACGTACTTCGTGGTGGCCCACTTCCACTACGTGCTCATCGGCGGGCTGCTCATGGGGGTGTTCTCCGGGTTCTACTACTGGTTCCCGAAGGTGTCCGGCCGTTTCATGAGCGAGACGCTGGGGAAATGGCACTTCTGGACCTTCGTCATCGGCTTCAACGCGGTCTTCTTCCCCATGCACTGGGTCGGCCTGTTCGGCATGCCGCGCCGGATCTACACCTATGCCGAGGAGCTGAACCTGGCCACCATCAACATGTTCATGTCCGTGATGTCCCTGCTCATGGCCATCGGCACGCTGCTCTTCGCGTGGAACCTGGTCCGGAGCTGGCGCAAGGGTGCCAGGGCAGACGCCAACCCCTGGGGCGCCGCCACCCTCGAGTGGTCCACCACGTCGCCGCCACCACACTTCAACTTCGCCGAGCTGCCCCTGGTCCGAAGCCGAAACCCGCTCTGGGACCACCCCGAGGACTTCGACGCCCGCGTCTACACCGAGCCGGCGGGCGGCGTCCACATGCCGAACCCGTCCTTCTGGCCCCTGATCACCGCGTTCGGCGCCGCGCTGACGCTGATCCTCTTCATGACCCACATCTGGTGGATGCCCCTCCTGGGCGTGGTCATCACCGCCATCGCCGTCATCAACTGGGCCTTCGAGCCCGCCGACTGATGCGCCGCGAACCGATCCGTAACCGAGAGCCGAACGCAGAGCGCCCATGAACGCCCAAGCCCACGCCGCTCACCCGCCCACCGCGACCGGGCTCGACACCTGGAAACTGGGGTTCTGGGTCTTCCTGGGCTCGGAAACCCTGTTCTTCGGCACCTTCATCGCCACCTACATGATCTACGTGGGCCGGAGCCTCCAGGGACCCTACCCCCACGAGATCCTGGACATCCCCCTGACCACCCTCAGCACCTTCGTCCTCCTCATGTCCAGCCTCGCCATGGTGCTGGCTCTGCACGCCGTGCAGAAGGACAACCGCAAGGGGGCACTCCTCTGGCTCATGATGACCGCCGGTCTGGGCTCCGTCTTCCTCGCGTTCCAGGCCTACGAGTTCACCCATTTCTACCATGAAGGCCTGACCCTCACGTCGAACATCTTCGGGACCACGTTCTTCATCCTGACCGGGTTCCACGGGGCCCACGTCACCGTCGGCGTCATCTGGCTGCTCATCCTCTGGTTCCAGACCTACGCCGGCCGGATCCGCCCCGCCGACGCCCTCAAGGTCGAGATCGCGGGGCTGTACTGGCACTTCGTCGACATCGTCTGGATCGTGATCTTCATGCTGATCTACCTCATGCAGGAATGACGCGGATGGCAAACGTGGAAAGGTCTGCCGGACACGAGTCGCACGAGGGCCACGGGCACCCGGGCGTCATGACGTATGTGGTGGTGGGCATCGCCCTGGCGATCCTGACCGCCCTCGAGGTCGCCGTCATCTACATCCCACCCCTCGCCCCCGCCGTCATCCCCATACTCCTGGTGCTCACCACGGCCAAGTTCGCCCTGGTCGTCATGTTCTACATGCACCTCAAGACGGACGACCGCATCTTCACCTGGGTCTTCGTGGCACCGGGGGTGCTGGCTGTCTTCGTCGTGGCAGCCCTAATCATCCTCTTCCGCGTCCTGCCCCAGTACCACGGCTGAGGATCTGCCCCGACTTCGGCCTGACGGGTCGGACGTCAGGCGGTGGCGTAGGCAGGCAGCTTCAGGTCGGCGCACCGCCCTCGGGCGTCGACGGCCCGCGCGGGCGGAAGTGGG
>CAZYJP010000484.1:0-2054 GCA_964647795.1 uncultured Thermodesulfobacteriota bacterium | reverse complement strand
CTCCCGATAGGTGCGCACGTCGGCCACGTGCCCGTTGTCCACGAACCAGATGGCGTTGAGGGGAACATCGACCGCGCCGTCCGTGAGGACGCCCCGGTCCATGTCCACGATGCCTTCCTTGCACTTGACGAGGTTTCCGACCCGGGCGGAGCAGACCCACTCCTCGTAGAACATGAAATCGGCCTTCTGCTCCTCGAAATCCCAGGTGCCGAACTCCGAGAAGCCGCCGAACCGAGCGATCATGTCCTCGGTGTAGAGCACGTAGACGTTCTCGCCCCGGAACTCCCCGGGGTAGGAGAAGACCTGCTCCAACAGCTCGTCGCCGGAGAGGTCCTCGCTCAGGATCCGGGCGTGCAGGGCGTCGAAGCCGTGGTCCTCCAGGGTGGAGAGGAGCGAGAGCATCTCCCCCTGGCTCGGGGAGGTCAGCGCCGTGACCGCCAGCGTCGTCCGGAGGCCCCCGTGGAGCGACCCGTCATGGTAGGTGGCGAGCTCCCCGATCTCCATCAACGGATACCCCAGATCCCACGAGGTGAACATGGCGGAGTGCCGGGGAACGAGCTCCTTGAGCTCCAGGATCGCCCGGGTGGCCTCCGCCGAGAGCATGGTCGGGGGGCGGCGGTGGTAGCCGGTGTGGGCCGCCGTGGAGAAGAACACGACCACCATGAGGGCGGCCGAGACCCCGGCGGTGAGGAAGGGACGCCGCTGCCCCCGGCCCAGGGCGGCCCTCACGGCGAGCTCGATGACCACCCCGGCCCCCAGGCCGAGGAAGGGCACCAGGTACATCGCGAACCGCCGGGGGCCGACGAGGGACCACAGGCCCAGGAGGATCGGCAGGGAGAGGAGGATCATCTCCCGGGGCTTCCGGACCGCCAGGTAGAGCAGCCCCGCAAGGCCCGCGAAGACCAGGGGGAGGAACCCGTGCATCGACTTCAAGGTTCCCCAGGGCCCCAGCCGCTGGGCCTCCGAGATGAGGGCGATGACGTCGGGCCACACGATCCGGCCGGTGGCGGGGGGAACAAAGTACGCCTCCAGAAAGGTGACCAGGGAAGCCACGCTCTGGAGCACGTACCAGGGCCCGGAGAAGAGGACGAAGACGAGCAGGATCCCCAGGCTCTGCCTCCAGGGGACCCGCCCGAACGCCAGGTACGCGGCGATGAGCACCGCGGTGGCCAGCACGAAGACCGGCTGCTCGTACCACCAGTGGAACAGGTACATGGCGGCGCCGGCCCCGGCCGCCAGCGCCAGGTTGACCCGGAGGGGCTTCCCCCGGCCCATGGGCAGGGCGAAGCACGCCACGGCCAGGGGGAAGAAGACGTTCAGCAGGTCGGTGTCCACATACCCCATCTGGGTACGCTGGTGGTAGGGGTGAGCGAAGATCCCGACCAGCCCCCCCAGGATCGCCGAGGGGCCGAACCCGAGCCTGTGGGCGCAGAAGTAGAGGGGAAAGACGAAGAGCCCTCCCAGGACCGAGACCAGGAGCAGCCCCGACCGGTAGTAGTCGCCCCCCGTGAATCGCTTGCAGGCGCTGATGAGCCAGGCGAGCAGGTTCGGGTCGTGGTACTCGAGGCCGTCGGGATACCCGCGCAGCGGGTCGAGCAGGCCCTTCCCCAGCACCCCGTCGTCCAGGTCCCGGGCCATCTTCAGCCAGTGGTAGGCGTCCATGGAGGACATGGCGGTCACCGGGCCCACCACGTACTCGTCGGCGTTCTCCATCCAATACCGGTAGACCTGCTCCTTCTTGTGGACGGAGAGGCCGTAGACCCAGAGGACACCGGCGAGGACCAGCAGGGCGATGTGATGGCGCAGGACGAAGGAGCGCAGACGGTTCACGGCGGCGGCCCTACGGGTTGAGGTGGACGGGGCGACGCGCGGGCGACGGGTCCCGGGTCACGGGTTCGCGCACCCCGTAGGGGCGACGCATGCGTCGCCCCACCCAACGAACGTGGTGGACCCGGGGCGGCGTATCGAACGGCATTGGGGGTAACACCCCGGGCATTGGGGGTAACACCCCGGGCATTGCGGGCGACGTCCCCGGCGTAGGGGCGACGCATGCG
>CAZYJP010000483.1:0-2060 GCA_964647795.1 uncultured Thermodesulfobacteriota bacterium | reverse complement strand
GCACCGGTGCTCATCACTGGCGAGAGCGGCACGGGCAAGGAGCTGGTGGCCCGCGCCCTCCACTACCGGAGCCCCCGGGCTCCCAAGCCTTTCCTGCCCGTCAACTGCGCCGCCATCCCCCGGGAGCTCCTGGAGAGCGAGCTCTTCGGCCACGTCAAGGGGGCGTTCACCGGGGCGGTCCGGGACCGGGCCGGGAAGTTCGAGGAGGCGGACGGGGGAACCCTCTTCCTGGACGAGATCGGGGAGCTCCCGGTGGAGCTGCAGGCCAAGATCCTGCGGGCACTCCAGGAGATGGAGGTGACGCCCGTGGGCGCCAACCAGCCGATTCGGGTGGACGTGCGCATCGTGGCCGCAACCAACCGGGACCTAGAGGAGGAGATCGAGGAGGGGCGGTTCCGGGAGGACCTCTACTACCGGCTCGCGGTGGTCCCGATCCACGTGCCGAGCCTGCGGGAGCGGCCCGAGGATGTCCCCCTGCTCGTGGCCCATTTCCTGAAAACCCTTCGCCCGGGGGAGAAGGTGGCCGTTACGCCCCGGGCCCTGGAGGCCCTGAAGCGCCACCCCTGGAAGGGCAACGTGCGGGAGCTCGAGAACACCATCGAGCGCCTCCTGATCCTGCGGGAGAAGGACGTGCTGGACCTGGAGGACTTGCCCGAGAAGGTGCGCCGGCCACCCGAGGAAGGGGCGGCCGGCGCGTTCCAATTCGTCTTTCCTCCGGAGGGGGTGGGGCTCGAGGAGGCGGAAACCGCCCTGATCCGGGAAGCATTGCGGCGCACGAGTTGGAACCAGAGCCACGCGGCGCGGCTGCTCAAGGTGCCCCGGCACATCCTGCTCTACCGGATGGAGAAGTTCGGCATCCCGCGCAAGCCACGGGAGGACACGTGAAATGGCCCGGCGCAGGTCAGCGCCGGCCCGAGGCCCTCAGGGCCTCTTCCACCACGCTGTCGGTCTCTGCAAGGGCCTGTGCGATGAGCTGGCCGAACACGTCCCCAAAGTCGTAGAGGGAGGCTGCAGGGCCGTCATGGCCTCCCAGGGTTACCTCCGACACGGCCCGGAGGTCGCGCTCGGCCAGGGTCTTCCCGTCCACCTGAAACGTCACCCCCAGCCGGAGCGCCGCGGTCTTGAACACCCGCTCGGGCCGGATCTCGCCGAGCGACCCGATGGCCCGGAACCGGGTCGTGAGGCCATCGACGCGAATTCGGAGGACACCCTGCCCCTCTCCGCCTCCGGCTTTCTGGCGGCCGTATTCCTCGAAGGCTTCTCGGAGCCAGCCGTTGACCGGGTAGCTCCGATAGGTTTCCGTGGGTCCGGAGAGGACGTAGTAAGGGTCGGGCACGCGGGTAGTGAGCTCGACGGTCAGGAACAACGGGGCGGGCCATACTCCCTGGGCGGACGCACTCCCAGGGCCTGCCACCAGGACCGCCGTCAGAAGGGCAATCCATAGTACTCTCTTCATCGTGGGACGCTCCTTTCTCCCCGGAGGTACCGCGCCGGCCACCGCGCGGCCCGCTGCGCGTCTCGCCGTCCTGGGAGGAGGTAATCTTAGTCCGCAGGCCCGACTTCGCAAGTCTCGGTCGCGGCCACCGGTGCGGACAAGTTTTTCTGGGTCGACTCCAACCCCCACCGGGATGGGGGTGAGCGCCGCCGCACGAAGATCCAATTTACCGGTATACGAGTCGAGAACATCTGATAGTTTCGAGCTCATGTTTACGGGGACGGTTGACGATTCGAACGATGGAGGTTATCCTACACCCATCGTGGTTTGACCTGAGGAGATTCCGTGACCCGTTTCGCCTCCCGACACACGGTCGCCTGGCTGGTCGCTCTGAGCGTGCTGCTCATGGGTACGGGCATGGCGCGCCACGCGTGCGCCGGGGCCTGCTGCGCAGCGCTGGCAACGGATCATCACGCCGTGGCGGCGCCCACTCCGAACCCTCACGCCTGTTGCTGCGATGCCGAGCCGGTCCCCTGCGATCTCGAGCAGGCCCCGGTCAACGATATCCCGGACTCGGCCGTGACCGGCGTCCCCCGGGTGGATGCCCCGGCACCGGTGTCGGGCC
>CAZYJP010000482.1:0-2062 GCA_964647795.1 uncultured Thermodesulfobacteriota bacterium | reverse complement strand
GCCCTCGGAGCTCCTGGTGCCCCTCTTCGCCCGGCTGCGCCTGGCCGGCGGCCACCGGCTCGAGGGCTTCCTCCTCGGCGAGCGGGGCGCCGGGGACCGCCTCTCCGACGCCCTCAACACGGCCGACCCGTGGGTGCGGCTCGACGGAGACGACTCCTCCTGCTGGGTGGCCAAGCGCCACCTGGTCACCGTGGAACCCCTGCCCGCCTGAACCCCCTTCCGACCCGCACTCGTCCGCTCCTGGGGGTCAACTGGCCGGCAGCGTCCCTCCTGCCTTCACAGAACACCCGCCCCATTTGGGTTGACGGCCCCCTTGGATCGTCTAATCTGCATGCAGACTGCACATTGGACGCATTCCGTGGCGACCGCATATCTTCAGAGAACTCTCGAGCCGTTCCTCCGCCAGGCCTCCCGCCAGTTCCCCGTCCTCCTCGTCACGGGGGCCCGGCAGGTGGGAAAGACCACCTTGCTCCGGCACTTGAGCGGGGGGATCGCACCTACGTCACGCTGGACGACTCCCTGCTCCGGAGCCTTGCCAAGACGGAGCCGGCCCTGTTTCTCCAGCGCCTCCCTCCCCCGGTCCTGATCGACGAGATCCAATACGCCCCCGAGTTGCTTCCCTTGATCAAGATGGAGGTAGACCGCGCTCGTCAACCGGGATCTTTTTGGCTGACCGGCTCCCAACAGTTCCACCTCATGCGTGGTGTGTCGGAGACGTTGGCCGGCCGTGTCGGCGTGGTTTCCCTCCTCGGGCTGTCGAACCGCGAGCGGACGGGAAGGGGCACGGATGCGCCTCCCTTCCTTCCCTCGGGCGATGGGATCGCGGGGAGGGCGTCCACCGCGGATTCCGTCACCCTCCTGGAGCTGTACCGGCGGATCTGGCGCGGATCGTTCCCGGCTGTGGCCCGCGACGAAACCGTGGACCGGGATCTCTTCTACGGTTCCTACGTGCAAACGTACCTCCAGCGCGACGTGGCGACCTCGCCCGTGTGGGCGATGAGGCCGCATTCCTCCGGTTCCTTCGCTCGGCGGCGGCCCGCACCGGTCAGCTCCTCAACCTGGCGGAGCTGGCCCGAGATGCGGACGTGGCGCCGAACACGGCGAAGAGTTGGCTCTCGATCCTTCAGGCGTCGGGGGTAGTCCACCTTCTCGAACCCTACCGCTCGAACCTGACCAAACGGCTCGCCAAGGCTCCCAAGCTCTACTTCCTCGACACGGGCCTCTGTGCCTACCTCACCGAGTGGTCCAGCCCGGAAACCCTCGAGGCCGGAGCCATGTCGGGCGCGATGCTCGAGACCTGGGTTCACGCGGAGCTTCTCAAGTCCTACTGGCACCACGGCCGCCGCGCCCCCTTCTACCACTACCGGGACAAGGACCAGAAAGAGGTCGATCTCCTCATCGTGCAGGACGGGGTCATCTACCCATTGGAGATCAAGAAATCCGCCATGCCGCGCAGGGACGACGTCCGACACTTCCGGGCGCTGGAACGTCTGAAGATCCCCGTGGGACCCGGGGCCCTCCTGTGCCTCGTGTCCCAGCCCCTCCCCCTCACCCCTACCGCCCAGGCCGTCCCGGTCTGGGCGCTCTGACACGGGCCCTGCCGCTTCTGCCCCGAGCTTTCCTCCCCGATCTATATCCAAAGATATAGCCGGCCTATACCTTTCGATCTGCGCGAATATTCCTTCTGCCAAATGGCGGCGGGGCTCGTGCCCCCGTATCCTTCGCTCCATGCTCGGCAGGGGGCCGAAGGGCCGGCATCCCCACCCCCAGGATCGGCGTTGCCCCGGAAGGAAGTCCGATGACTCCAGAACCCGCCCGAGACCTTGGCGACAATCGCGCCGCCCCCCGCTACCCCCTGGCCCTCTTCGTCGAGTGGCCGGGAGGCTCGGGGGTCACGAGAGACGTGAGCCGGTCGGGCGCCTACTGGACCGGCGAGTGGGTCCCCGCAGTCGGCGAGGCCCTCGAGGTGAGCTTCCGCCTCCCCGGCAGCGCCCCCGACCACGACGTTCACCTCCGCTGCGGCGGCGAGGTCGTGCGCGTCGAGCGCACCGGCGGCCGAGCC
>CAZYJP010000481.1:0-2075 GCA_964647795.1 uncultured Thermodesulfobacteriota bacterium | reverse complement strand
CCCGACCCGGCCGCCGTGGAGGGCCACGATCTCGCGGCAGATGTGGAGCCCCAGCCCGAAGCCCTTGGTCTCGCCGCCCCCGAGGGGGCGGTCCTGGGAGAAGCGCTGGAAGAAGAACGGCAAGAGCGACTCGTCGAAGCCGGGGCCCTCGTCCGCCACCTCCCACCGGAGCACTCCGCCTCGGAGGACACCCCGAACCGCCACTACCCCCCCGCGGGGGGAGAACTTGATCGCGTTCTGCACGAGATTGCCCAGGGCCTGCGCCAAGCGCTCCGGGTCACAGACCGCCCCGGGGAGCCCCGGGGGGAACTCCAACCGGAGCTCGACCTCCTTTTGGCGCGCCTCCTCCCGGTGCATCTCCAGCAGGTCCTGGGCCAGCACCGTCAGGTCCACCACCCGGGGCTCCAGGGACAGCCGTCCCTCGTCGAGGCGTCGGGCTGTGCGCAGGTCCTCCACCATACGATTCATGGTCCGCACGGCCTGGAGGATGCGGTCGACGTAGCCCTGCTGCCTCTCGTTCAGTCCTCCGGCCGCGCGGAGCAGTTGGGAAAACCCCTGGATGGCGACCAAGGGAGTGCGAAGATCGTGGACCACGATCCCCAGCACCTCGTCCTGCTGCCGCTGCAAACCGGCCAACCGCTCGTCGAGGGCCGACGCGGCGTCCCGAGCAGAGCCCAGACGCCGCCGGCACTCCTGCAGTGTCTCGACAACGGTGACGGTGGGGCCTTCCGCCCCCGCTGGCCTTCCCTCCGCCTCACCCCCCGGCGCCTTCTGGGCGGAGAGGCGCTCCAGGAGGGCCGCGAGCAGCTCTTCCACCTCTTGCCATGCCCCCCCGACCGGCCCGCGCACAGGGCCCTGCCCCGAAGTCTCGGCCGGAGGTTCTTCCCCACGCCCCGTGCCCTGCGTCTCGGCCATCGGCCCTCCTTCTGCGCGAAGCAATCTAACACAAGCCGGATATGGGGCAAGGGGCCGGTGCCGCGTGCCCCGCGTCGGGCCCGGACGAAACCGCGGGGCGGGGCGCCACGGAAGGGTCCCCAGGTCCCCGCCGCCACCCGGGTGAACGGCCTGGAAGCGGCGAACCGGGCTTTTCCCTCCACCCCTTCCGATAGTACCCTGGGGCCGGCCCACCCTGCAGGCCCCCGTCTCGGGCCACCTGCCCCCAACCCGCTCCGAGAGGCAATCATGGCGGAACTCCGGATCCAAGAGGGCGAGAGCCTTCACGGCTTTGCCGTCCAGCGGATCACTCCCCTGGAAGAGCTCAACGCGACCCTGGTGAAGCTCGAGCACGCGCCGACCGGCGCCCGCTGGCTCCACCTGGCCGGCGCCGACGACAACAACCTCTTCGCCGTGGGCTTCCGCACGCCGCCCCCCGACTCCACCGGCGCACCCCACATCCTGGAGCACACAGTGCTGTGCGGGTCGCGAAAGTACCCGGTGCACGACCCCTTCTTCGCGATGTTGCGGCGCAGCCTGAGCACCTTCATGAACGCCCTTACTGCGGACGACTGGACTCTCTACCCCTTCTCCACCCAGAACCGGAAGGACTTCTACAACCTGATGGCCGTGTACCTCGACGCGGCCTTCTTTCCGCTCCTGCGGGAGAGGGACTTCCGGCAGGAGGGGCACCGGCTGGAGTTCGCGGACCCGGAGGACCCGTCGTCCCCCCTCACGATCAAAGGAGTCGTGTACAATGAGATGAAAGGCCACATGTCCGACCCCCGCTCCCTATTGGGGACCCGGGTCGCCGAGGCCCTGTACCCGACTACGCCCTACGGCCGGAACGCCGGCGGCGAACCCCGCCACATACCGGAGCTCACGTGGGAAGGGCTCAAAGCCTTTCACGCCACCTGCTACCATCCCAGCAACGCCTACTTCTTCACCTACGGGAACCTCCCCCTCGAGCCCCACCTGGCCTTCGCCGCTCGAGAGGTCCTGGGGGAGTTCGGGCGGACCGACCCGGGCACCGATGTGGGGCTCGAGGCGCGCTTCCCGACCCCCCGCAGGACGGCTGTCGGCTACCCCGTCGAGGCCGGAAACCCGACGGCCGGCAAGGCCATGGTGCAGATGGCCTGGCT
>CAZYJP010000480.1:1435-2076 GCA_964647795.1 uncultured Thermodesulfobacteriota bacterium | reverse complement strand
AGCGGGTACGTCAGCGAGCCCCCGGGCGAGGAAGAGGTAGATCACCTCGTCGCTGAACCCCGGGGCCGTCACGATCTCCCCCAGGGGCTCCCAGGAATCGGCGCGGACCCCGGCTTCCTCCTCCAGTTCCCGGCGGGCGGTGTCCAAGGGGGGCTCGCCGGGGTCGAGCTTCCCGGCGGGCACCTCCCAGAGCCAGCCCCCGGCGGCGTGCCGGTACTGGCGCAGCAGGCACACCCGCCCCCGGTCGTCCAGGGCGGCGGCGGCCGCACCTCCCGGGTGGCGCACCACCTCCAGGGCGAGGCGCCGACCTCCGGGGAGGACGACCTCCTCCACCCCCAGGTCCACGATGCTCCCTCGGTACACGGTGCGGCGGGTGGACAGGGTCTCTCCCCCTCTGCTAGATTGCGCGTGTTTCCGGTCGTTTCCGCCGGCCCGCAGGGTACGCGCGTCCCCGCGGGCCGGTCAAGCCGAGGCAAATCGCCGCGATGCCCCCCTTCCCCTCCCTGCGCGAGTTCGTGACGGCCCTCGACGAGGCCGGTGAGCTGGCGCGCGTGCGCGACCCCTTGTCCCCCGCGCTGGAGATCCCGGCCCTGGCCGACCTGGCCATGAAGAGCCCCGGGGGCGGGAAGGCCCTGCTCTTC
>CAZYJP010000480.1:0-1425 GCA_964647795.1 uncultured Thermodesulfobacteriota bacterium | reverse complement strand
GACGTGGAGGAGATCGCGCGGCGCATCGAGGCGCTCCTCTCCACGGCCCCGCCCCGGGGCCTGGGTGACGCCCTCCGGCTCCTGCCCACCCTCCTGGAGCTCAAGGGGGTGCCGCCCCGCCGCTACCGGGGCCGGCCGCCCTGCCAGGAGGTGGTGCATACCGGCGACCAGGTGGACCTCACGCGGCTGCCGGTGCTGACCTGCTGGCCCGACGACGGGGGGCCCTTCGTCACCCTCCCCTGCGTCTTCACGAAGGACCCCGAGACCGGTCGGCAGAATCTGGGTATGTACCGCCTGCAGATCTTCGACCGCCGCACCACCGGGATGCACTGGCACATCCACAAAGACGGGAGCCGTGCCCACACTCTCCACCGCCGCTCCGGCCGGCGCATGGAGGTTGCCGTTGCCATCGGCACCGACCCGGTGGTCACCTACTGCGCCACCGCCCCCATGCCCCACGGGGTGGACGAGCTCCTCCTGGCCGGGTTCGTCCGGCGAAAGTCCGTCTCGCTTGCGCGGTGCCTCACCGTCGACCTCCAGGTGCCCGCCACCGCAGAGATCGTCCTCGAGGGGTACGTGGACCCGGGGGAGGAGCGGTTGGAGGGGCCCTTCGGGGACCACACGGGCGTCTATTCCCCGGCCGAACCCTACCCGGTGTTTCACGTGACCGCCGTCACCCACCGCCGGGACCCCCTCTACTTCGCGACGCTCGTGGGGATTCCCCCCATGGAAGACGCCCGGCTCGGGTATGCCACCGAGCGGATCTTTCGCCCCCTCCTGCGCACCCAGTGGCCCGAGGTCGGAGAGATGCACCTTCCGGCCGAGGGCGTCTTTCACAACCTGGCGCTGCTGACCCTCGACAAACACTACCCGATGCAGGCGCGCCGCCTGTTCCAGGGACTTTGGGGGGCGGGCCAGATGAGCTTCACGAAGATCCTCGCGGCCCTGGACCCGGACGTGGACGTGCGCGACCCCAGGGAAGCCGCTCGAGCCCTCCTGGACCGTGTACGCATCCCCGAGGGACTGGTATTCTCCGAGGGCGTCCTCGATGCCCTGGACCACGCGAGCCCCCAGGCCCTCTGGGGCGGAAAGCTGGGGATCGACGCCACCCGGCCCCTCCCCGGTGAGCCGGGCCACGGCCGAGACGATCTCTCCGACGGCCCCGCGCCCGGCGAGGGCCAACTGCAGCGGGAGCTCTCCGCGAGGTTCCCCGGCCTGAAGGCGTGTCGGATTCCGCTGCCCGAGGCCCGTCTGACCCTGGCTTTGCTCGTGCTCGAGAAGTCCCGTCCGGGGGAGGGGGCGGCCCTTGCCGAGGCCGCCTTGGCCGTTTCCGGGGTGGACGTGACCGTGGTGGTTGAGGGTGCCGGCGGAGAGGACCTGCGCCTCCTGGCCTGGCGGGCGCTCTCCAGCGTGGACCCGGCCCGC
>CAZYJP010000479.1:0-2078 GCA_964647795.1 uncultured Thermodesulfobacteriota bacterium | reverse complement strand
GTCCGATGCTCCGTGGCCCATCCCCCCTCCGTTCCCGCCTTCCCTGCCGATCTCTGGCGATAGCGCCGCTGCTACTGCCCGAGCTCTTTCCCGTAGGACCCCTCGTGGAAGAAAAACGAAAGAGCCGAGGCGTGTGCCCCGGCTCTCTCCGGTGTCCTCCAAGACGGTGCGGCTCAGGCCTCGTCCTCGGGGACGGCGGCGTCCACCGGACAGACCTCGGCGCAGGTGCCGCAGTCCACGCAGGTGTCGGCGTCGATCACGTACTTGTCGTCGCCCTCGGTGATGGCCTCGACCGGGCACTCTTCCACACAGTCTCCGCACTTCTCGCACTTGTCGGTGATCACGTAGGACATCTTGCTTCCTCCGTCAGGGTTTCTGGGCGCTCCGCCCTGGGTCGGGCGGCAGCATGCCCATCCCCGCGCGGCCTGTCAAGGGGCATTTTCCCCGGCGGAGGCCGCCTCCGGCGGCTTTTTCCGCTGGTCGTGCTTGAGCATTTCCTCGGTTCGCTCCCGTGCCCGGGCTTCCCGTTCCCCGATGGAGGCCTTCTCGGCGAGGAACGCCCGGAACCACTTCGTGGCATCCTCGAAGAGCGCCGGGTCCCGCTCCTGCACCGTGTAGAGCCGGTTGGTGTCGAAGAGTCGGTCCTCACCCTCGTACTCGGAGTACAGGGTCTTGAAGAGCTCCTTCACGGCCTCCCGATCCTCGGGGACCAGGTCGAGCAGGAGCCGCAGGTCCTCCCGGCGCATCTTCCGCTGCTCGTTGAGCTCCAGGGCCTTGACGTTGTCCGCCCCCACGCAGGAGGCCGCCGACGGGCACCACTTGGCGCAGCCCAGGTCCATGCGGTCGTTGAAGACCACTTCCCCGCAGCCCTTGCAGCGGTGCTTCACTTCATCCTTGAAGAACTCCAGGGGCCTGCGGCACTTGGGGCACTCGACGTCGAAGATCGCGTCGAAGCCCCACTGCTGGGTATCTTGTCCGGGGCACTTGGACATGGTGTCACCTCCGTCCGGGGTCAGGATCTGAGTGAATTATACACCAGGACGGTCAGGCTTCCTTGACGAAGGTCAACCAACCAATGAACGGCAAGTGCCCCTCTCCGTTGTTCACTCCTCGCCCTGCCCCTCGGCCACGGCCTGCAGAGCCGCCTTGTCCAGGATCTTCACGAAACGGCCCCTGACCTGAAGCCAGCCGGCATCCTGGAACTTGCGGAGGGTGCGCGACAGGGTCTCGCTCACCGTGCCGACCTGGCTGGCGAGCTCCCCTTTGGTGATCTCCAGGTCCCAGAAGTCCCGTCCCTTCTCCAGGGAGGTGCTCAGGAACCAGCGGGCCACCCGGGCCGAGACGTCCTTCAGGGAGAGGTCCTCGATGCGGTCTGCGAACTGCTTGAGGTACCGGGAGAGGGTGGCGATGATGTTCAGGCTGATGGTCGGTTCCTCGCGCAGGAGCCGGAGGAACGGTTCCTTCGGGAGCAGGAGCGTCCGCGACTTCTGGAGCGCTTCGGCGTAGGCCGGGTAGCCGCCGGGCATGAACACGGCGGCCTCCGCGAAGGCCTGCCCCGGCCGCACGACGTGAAGGATGTGCTCCTTGCCGTCGGGGGAGAGCTTGTAGATCTTCACCCGGCCGCTCAGGAGCACGAAGATTCCCTCCGCGGGCTCTCCTTCGCGGAAGAGCACATCCCTGCGGGTGTTGTCCACCACCCGGGAGATGCCCTGGATCTTGAGGAGCTGGGCCTCGTCGAGGCCGGCGAAGAGGGGGACCGAGCGGACCTCGGCGGCAGGGGCGGGCATCGTCTTCCTCCGCAGGAAAGTCGCAACACGCCCCCGGGGGGTGAGGGCCCCGTGATCGGCGCTGCTGCTGGAGGCCCCCTTTCTTTCCCGAATCCCGTCCCGCTGTCAAGGGAACCCGGATCCCAGGATCCACCGCTGACACGTGCCTGGGGCGGGGGAGCCCCTCCGCTTCGCCCCGCAATCCGCCGCGATTCGAAGGGGTGTCCCCGCAGGCCCCGGTACGCCGGGCTTCACCTGTTTGCGCCAGCTTCGGCGGGTCGGTCGAGGCGGTACGGGGCTGCGCTCCAAGGC
>CAZYJP010000478.1:0-2086 GCA_964647795.1 uncultured Thermodesulfobacteriota bacterium | reverse complement strand
GCGGTCGCGGAAGGCGTTGTGCACCTCCATGAAGTCCTTCACCTCCTGGACCTCAAAAGAGGAGGGAGCGGGTCTTGGCTCCTGCTCCCTGGTTTGCCACGGCCACGACCATCTGGGGAAGGAGTACTAGGCATGCGCCTCCGCTCCTTCCTGCTTCCTCTCACTTCTTCCCTCCTCCCCGGCCCCCGACCCCTGGCCCCCAATCCCTGTCCCCCGACTTCCGGCCGCTGCTTCCAGGCTGCACCCCCAGGTACTGAACCGCACGTCCACCGGCCGCACCTCCACTCCGTGGCGCCGGGCGTCGTCCACGATCGTGGCCTGCGTGTAGAAACCCATGGGCTGGGCATTCAAGAGCGCGCAGGTGAAGACGTCGGGGTAGTGGCACTTGAGCCAGGCCGTGGCGTAGGCGATGAGCGCGAAGCTCGCGGCGTGGCTCTCGGGAAAGCCGTACTCCCCGAACCCCCGGATCTGTTCGAAGACCCGCTCTGCGAACTCCCGCCCGATCCCCTTGGCCGCCATCCGGCCCACCAGGCGCTCCCGGTGGCGCTCGATCCGGCCGCTCCGGCGCCAGGCCGCCATGTCGCGCCGGAGCTGATCCGCCTCCCCGGGGGTGTAGTCGGCGGCGACGACGGCGAGCCGCATGACCTGCTCCTGGAAGAGCGGCACGCCCAGGGTCTTGGCGAGCACGGGCTCGAGGCTCGGGTGGGGGACCTCCACCGGCTCCTCTCCCCGTCGGCGCCGCAGGTAGGGGTGGACCATGCCGCCGGTGATGGGCCCGGGCCGGACCAAGCTCACCTCGATCACCAGGTCGTAGTAGGTGCGGGGCCGCAAGCGGGGGAGCATGGCCATCTGGGCCCGGCTCTCGATCTGGAAGACCCCCACGGTGTCGGCGGCGCAGATGCGGTCGAACGTCTCGGGGTCGTCCTGGGGGATCGCGTCCATCGAGAGCCTCTGGCCGTAGTGCTCTTCCAGGAGCCGGAAGCCCCGGTCCAGCTGGGTCAGCGCCCCGAGCCCCAGGAGGTCCACCTTGAAGAGCCCCAGGTCCTCCAAGTCGTCCTTGTCCCACTGGATCACGGTGCGCCCCGGCATGGAGGCGTTCTCCACCGGGACGAGGTCGTGCACCGGCTCGTGGCCCAGGAGGAAGCCCCCGGGGTGGATGGAGAGGTGCCGGGGCACGTCCTGGAGCTCGAGCACCAAGCGCAGGAGGTGGTCGTGGACGGGGTTCTCGGGGTCGAGGCCGGCCTGGCGCAGCACCTCGGCGTCGGCGCCGCCCCGGTAGCCCAGGAGCTTGGCGAGCCGGTCCAGAGAGGTCTCGGAGATGCCGAGCACCTTGCCCACGTCACGCACCGCCGAGCGGCCCCGGTAGCGGATCACGTTGGCCACCATCGCGGCCCGGTCCCGGCCGTACTGCTCGTAGACGTGCTGGATCACCTCCTCCCGGCGCTCGTGCATGATGTCGAGGTCGATGTCCGGGGGTTCGGCCCGCTCCCGGGAGAGGAAGCGCTCGAAGAGGAGCTCCACCCGGGTGGGGTCCACGGCCGTGATGCCCAGGCAGTAGCACACCGCCGAGTTGGCGGCCGAGCCCCGGCCCTGGCAGAGGATGCCCCGGGACCGGCAAAACCGAACGATCTCCCACATGGTGAGGAAGTAGCCGCCGTAGTCGAGCTCCTCGATCAGCGCGAGCTCCCGCTCCACCTGCTCCCGCACTGCGGGCGGGATCTTCCCGTACCGCTCCCGGGCGCCCTCGAGGGCGAGGCGCCGGAGCTGTTCCGAGGAGGTGGTGCCGTCGAGTAGCCCCTCGGCGGGGTAGCGGTAGCGCAGCTCCGCCAGCGAGAAGGAGCACCGCTCGGCGATCTCCTGCGTCCGCGCCACCGCGGCCGGGTCGTCGGCGAAGAGGCCCGAGAAGGCGTGGGGGGACTTCAGGTCGTGCTCGGCGTTGGGCTTGGTGAGACGCCCCGCGCCGGCCAGCGGCACCCCGTGGCGGAGGCAGGTGAGGACGTCCTGGAGGTCGCGCCGAGCCGGGGTGTGGTAGAGCACCTCGACCCCGGCGCTCTCTCCGGTCACTTTTTCCACCTGAACTACCCGA
>CAZYJP010000477.1:0-2088 GCA_964647795.1 uncultured Thermodesulfobacteriota bacterium | reverse complement strand
CATCGAGCAGCTCGAGATCTGGGGGCGAAGGGTGGGGGCGCCTGTCGTGCGCCACCAGCACGGCTCGGACCCGGCGGCGGTGGCCTACGACGCGGTGCAGGCGGCCGTGGCCCGGGGTGCGGACCTGGTGATCGTCGACACCGCGGGACGCCTCCACACCCAGGCGAACCTGATGGAGGAGCTCAAGAAGGTGCGCAGGGTGCTCGGGAAGGCCCTGCCGGGAGCCCCTCACGAGGTGCTTCTGGTGCTCGACGCCACCACGGGGCAGAACGCCATCAACCAGGCCAGGATCTTCCACCAGGCCACGGGGGTGGACTCCATCGCACTGACGAAGCTCGACGGCACCGCCAAGGGGGGAGTGATCGTGGGGATCTGCGACGAGCTGAAGATCCCGGTGAAGTTCATCGGGATCGGGGAGAAGGTGGAAGACCTTCGGCCCTTCGAGGCGCGTGCGTTCGTGGAGGCGCTCTTCCAGGAGAACGCCCCCCCTGCTCCCTCGAAAGAGCTCGACCCATAGACACCAGAAGGGCCCGCGGAAGCGGGCCCTTCTGGTGAGGAGGAGGATGAGGAGGAGGTTGCGCCGCCTGTTCTGCCCCGGGAAGAGCTGCCACCCTCCGCCCGGCGCGGGGATCTCGACGACGCGAGGTACATCTTACCAGAGGAAGGTGAGAGCAACCTTAGCCCCCCGTGAGAAGATCATGAGAGCGGCGCTTTGGCGCCCGCCGGGGGAGAGGTCGGTCCGGCGGGCCTGCGCCGCCCCTCGAGAGAGGGTCAGCTCCAGGGGTGGATCTCAGCGTGAATCCTCTGGAAGTCCGAGTGGACCTCGCGGAAGATCCGAAGAAGCTCGGGGTCGAAGTGCCGGTCGGGGCGGGTCCGGTGGTCCCCCTCCAGCAGGACGCGGCAGGACTCGTCGTGGGAGAGGGGCGGCTTGTAGGGCCTTTCGGACCGCAGAGCATCGTAGACGTCCACGATTCTGCACAGGCGCGCTTCCCGGGGGATGGCCTCTCCCGTGAGTCCCCGCGGGTAGCCCGAGCCGTCCCAGTTCTCGTGGTGCCCGCCCGCGATGCGGCGGGCCACCGCGAGGCGGGGAGCCGTGCCGATGATCTTCTCCCCTTGGAGCACGTGCTGGTGCATCGTCTCCATGTCCGCGGGCGCGAGGGGCCCCGGCTTGCGCAGCAGGTGGGAGGGGGTGTGGATCTTCCCCACGTCGTGGAGCTGCGAGGAGTAGGCGATCGTCCTCGCCTCCTCGAGGCCGTACCCGGCGGCCAGAGCCAGGGTCTCGGCGTAGCGGCTCACCCGGAGAATGTGGTCCCCGGTCACTTCGTCGTTCACCTCGCTGGCCCGGGCCAGGGCCCCCACCAGGTACAGGAATGCCTCCTCCACCTGGGCGACCCGGGAGGAGAGGGTCCAGAGGGAGCCCAGGGTGATCGCGAGGGCGGAGAGCACCTGCCCTTCGTAGCGGGTGGCCCGCCCGGGGTAGTTGAACGCGATGATCGCCCCCGGCCGGTCACCCGCAATCCGGAACGTGACGAAATTGCGGATGGGGTCTCCCACCGCTTCCCGAACTGCCGGGTAGAACCGTGCCTGGTAGGCGGCGGGGTCTTCGCAGGCTTCGTCCTCCGCGTTCGAGACGAGCACCTCCTCGGAGGCGGTGGAGTACGCGTAGGAGCGGCCGGCCTCGAGCTCGAAGGGGCCCACGGCCCGGCCGTAACGGCCTGCGCCCACGGCGTACACGGTGCCCGTGATGGTCGGAGGCCGGCCGTGGACCAGGAGCACGTGGGAAGGAGCGCGGCCCCCGGTCTCGCCTTCCCCGACGGCCATCTCGTTCAGGGCGCGGACCACCAGCCCGTCCAGGTCGGGGAGCCGGGGGCACTGGTGGCAGAGCTCTTCGAGGGCGTCGTCGGTGACCCTCAGGAGATCGAGGGTCTGCCGAAAGGCCAGGTGGCAGGGGTCGCGCCCCCGCTGGGGTGACGGTGGAACCTGGGGCTGGCTCATGGCTCTCCTCCTGCTGAGCATGATACCCACCCGCCCGGGGAAGGCCAACCGGAGACGCGGATCGAGGCGCTGAAGTGGGTGCGGCTTTCGGCG
>CAZYJP010000476.1:0-2094 GCA_964647795.1 uncultured Thermodesulfobacteriota bacterium | reverse complement strand
TCAGGCCCCAGAACAGCGCCATGGCGAAATTGGCAGCGGGGCCGGCCAAGGCCAGGAGCATCCCGACGGCCAGGAGCGTTCCCGCCCCCCCGGCCCTACTCATAGCGGAGCGCCTCCACCGGGTGGAGCCGGGCGGCCTTCCGGGCCGGGTAGTAGCCGAAGAAGACTCCCACCCCCAGGGCGAAGCCCACGGCCAGGGCGGGGGCGCCCGGGGTGATCACCGTACGGAACGCCCCCGAGCGGTCCACCAGGAGGGTGATGGCCAACCCGAGCCCGAGGCCGAGGAGCCCGCCCAGGGCGCTGAGCACCAGGCTCTCGAGGAGGAATTGCCGGAGGATGTCGCGCCGGCGCGCGCCCACGGCCTTTCGCACCCCGATCTCCCGGGTTCGCTCGGTGACGGCCACGAGCATGATGTTCATGATCCCGATCCCCCCCACCAGGAGGCTTACCCCGGCCACGCTCGCGAGCAGGGTGGTGAACGTGCGGCTCACCCCCTCGAGGGTCTGGAGGTACTCGGTGGAGCTCTGCATGTAGAAGTCGTCCACGGCGGTTGCCCGGAGGCCGTGGCGGATGCGCAGGACCCGGCGGATCCCCTCCTGGGCCTCTTCCAGTGCGCCCTCGTGGGCCACCTGCACGTAGATCGCCCTCAGGTGCTCCACGCCGAACAGCCGCTTCATGGCCGTCGTGTACGGGATCAGGACCTGGTCGTCCGGGTTGAACCACCCCTGGTCGCCCCGTTCCCGGAACACCCCGAGCACCGTGAAGGTATGACCCCGGATCTTGACCGCCGTGCCCACCGGGTTTGCGTCGCGGTCGCCGTAGAGGTCCTCCACCACCTTGGGGCCCAGGACCGCGACGCGGGCCATCCGCCGCTCGTCCGAGTGGTCGAAGGGGCTGCCCCGGGCCAGGGGGAAGTTGCGGAGGTCGAAGTAGGCGTCGGAGACCCCCCGGACCGTGGTGCGGGTGTTTCGGTTCTCGAACTTCGCCTGGACCGTGCCGGTCACCTCCGGGGTGACGGCCACCACGCCCGGGACCTCGGTCAGGAGGGCCTGGGCGTCGCCCACGGTGAGCCGCTGGAGGGCGTCGGTCCGCACCCCGCCCAGGCCCCGGGTACCCGGCCTCACCGTGAGGACGTTGGTGCCCCACTGGCGCACCGACTCGGTGACCTCGACCCGGGCTCCCTCCCCGATGGCGAGCATGGCCAGGACCGCCGCCACGCCGATCACCACCCCGAGCATGGTCAGGCCGGAGCGGAGCTTCGAACCCCCCAGGCTCTTGAGGGCAAGCTTCGCCACTGTCCACCAGAGCATCACGAATCCTGGAGGCGCCCGTCCCGAATCACGAGACTGCGCCGGCATTGCTGGGCGATGTTGTGGTCGTGGGTCACGATGATCAGGGTGCGCCCCTGGGCGTTCAGCTCCCCGAAGAGGTCGAGGATCTCCTCCCCGGTGCGGGTGTCGAGGTTTCCAGTGGGCTCGTCCGCGAGGAGGATTCGGGGCTCGGTCACCAGGGCCCGGGCGATGGCCACGCGCTGCCGCTGCCCCCCGGAGAGCTGTTGGGGCAGGTGCTGCAGGCGGTCCGAGAGGCCCACCCGCTCCAGGGCCCGGAGCGCCTGCTCCCGAATGTCGCGGCTTCGCAGCCCCCCGGCGTAGAGCAGCGGGAGCTCCACGTTCTCCAGGGCCGTGGCCCGGGGCAGGAGGTTGAAGGTCTGGAAGACGAAGCCGATCTTTCGGTTTCTCACCGCTGCCAGCTCGCCCTCCCCGAGGCCCGCCACGTCCCGGCCGTCGAGGCGGTAGGAGCCGCCGTCCGGGGCCTCGAGGCAGCCGAGGATCTGGAGGAGGGTCGATTTGCCGCTGCCCGAGGGGCCGATCACGGCCACCTGCTCCCCCTCCTCGATCGCGAAGGATACGCCGTCCAGGGCCTGCACCGCCTGGTCTCCCAGGTGGAATACCTTTCGGATCTCCTCGCACTCGATCAGGGCGGCCATCGGGCTACCTTCCCCCGAGCCGCCTGAGGAACCCCGCCCTGGCGCGGGTCTGGGTGGCGTCGCTCGCGGCGGCGTCCCGGCGCCAGGCGCTGGGGGTGGCGGGGCCC
>CAZYJP010000475.1:0-2101 GCA_964647795.1 uncultured Thermodesulfobacteriota bacterium | reverse complement strand
CGCCGGTTTGGGTGATGGTGATTTTCATGTTCAGGCTCCGGGGCGGGCGAGGCACCTCCTTGGGGAGGAGCTCATCGCGCACCTGCTCCACCGGGATCTTGTGGCCGATGTACCCTTCGATCTCCCCCAGGCTGTACACGTAATCTTCGCAGGCGAGGCTGATGGCCTTGCCCGACGCCCCGGCCCGGGCGGTGCGGCCGATCCGGTGCACGTAGTCCTCGGCGTTCTGGGGCAGATCGTAATTGAAGACGTGGCTGATCCGGTCCACGTGCAGACCCCGGGAGGCCACGTCCGTGGCCACGAGGACGCGGACCTCCCCGGAGATGAACTTCTGCACGATCTTCAGGCGCCGGGCCTGGTCCACGTCGCCGCTCAGGACCGTGGCGGGGTAGCCGTTGCGCTCCAGCCGTTCCTGCACCATGTTGCCCGCCCGCTTTGTGTTGACGAAGAGCAGGGCCTTCTCCCAGGGTTCGGTCTGGAGCAGCCCCAGCAGCAGCCGAAACTTCTCGCGGGAGCTCACGTGGTAGAGCACCTGCTCCACCTTCTCGGCGGTGACCCGGTCCGGCGTGATCTCCACCAGGCCCGGCACGTTCATGTACTCGTAGGAGAGCTCCATGACGCGGTCGCTGATGGTGGCCGAGAAGAGCAGGCTCTGGCGCTGGTCGAACGGGGACATCCGCTTGAGCAGGAAGCGGATGTCCCCGATGAACCCCATGTCGAACATCCGGTCCGCCTCGTCGATGACCGCTATCTCCACGTCCTTCAGGTGATAGACTCGTTGCTTGAGGTAATCGATGAGCCGGCCTGGAGTTCCCACCAGCAGGTCGACCCCCTGGGCCAGCTCCTCGCGCTGTTTTCGGTAGTCGATGCCCCCGTACACGGCCTGGCACCGGAAGGGGAGCTCGGCCCCGACATGCACCGCGTCGCTGTGCACCTGGACCGCCAGCTCCCGGGTGGGGGTGAGGACGATCGCCCTGGGACACACCCCCTTGGTGGGGCGCCGGGCGGTGCGCAGAAACCGGTCGAAGATCGTGGTCACGAAGGCAAGGGTCTTGCCCGACCCGGTCTGGGCCTGCACGGCCAGGTCCTTGCCCTCGAGGGTTGGCGGGAGGCTGCGCGCCTGGACCGGGGTGAGGTTGGTGAACCCGCAGGCCGCGATCCCGGCTTTGAGCTCCGGAGGAATGCTCAGTTGGTCGAACTTCAGGTCGGTGAATTTCATGGGGCTCCGTCGAGGGTGTGTGGGGCCGCGCCGGCGGCCGGCTTGGGGAAGGGCGCCAATCTAGGTGGATTCCGCCTCGGAGTCAACGCGGCCGGCGGGTCGGGAGCCACCGTCTGCCGAAGGGCGGGCCCGGCCGGCCCCTCCGTCTCGCCTTGCACTCCGCGCCGTGTCGGGGAGGTGTTTCGGAAGGGGAGGGTACGTCGAGCTTCACCACCTCGGCACGCCTTGGCGCGTCGGTCGATGTGGCACCCGTCTCCACTCCGAGGCTCCCCGGATGGGCTGCAGGGTGTGGCGGCGGGTTCTGGGGGGAGATGGGGTTGGACACGGGCGGGAGGCGTCCGGTGCTGACGGGTTTCGCCCTGGTCGCCGCGGGGGCGGTCCTTCTGTACGTCGGCGCCAACCTCCTCGTGAGGGGCTCCTCGAAGCTTGCAGCCGCCTTCGGCGTGGCCCCGGCGGTCGTGGGCCTGACGGTCGTCGCCTTCGGCACCAGCCTCCCGGAGCTCGTAGTGAGTGTGACCGCGGCGGTGCGGGGCAACCCGGACATCGCCCTGGGCAACGTGGTGGGCTCCAACATCGCCAATGTGGGACTCATCCTGGGTCTGGGGGCGTGCTTGCGGGCCATGACCGTGGAGTTCACCCTCCTCAAGCGCGAGGCGCCCATGGGCCTCGGCGCCGTGGCCCTGGTGGTGCTCCTGAGCGCCGACGGCGTCCTGGGCCGGGGCGACGCCCTGGTGCTCCTGGCTGCGTTCTGCGGGTTCCTGTACTGGAGTGTGATGGTCGAGCGCCTGGCCCCCGAGGGGGTTCAGGAGGCCTACGGGCGCGCCGCCGTCGGTCCCGCGGCGAAGGGGCGCGACGGCCTGCGCGCCTTCGGCGGGCTCCTCG
>CAZYJP010000474.1:0-2111 GCA_964647795.1 uncultured Thermodesulfobacteriota bacterium | reverse complement strand
CCATGAACGGCGCGAGGAGCACGAGCGCGAGGGCTGCACCGACGCGGTCGAGGCCGTGCTTCACCGCGAACGGCCAGCTCTTCGGATGGGGGTGCTGACGCGCGATGAGCGGAACCCCGCCGAGGGGTACGACGGCGACGTGCTCTGTCGACTTCTCGTACAGGCGAGGGACGAGGGAGGTGGCGATCCCGAGCTCGTCGCAGCGTTTGACCAGGCGGAGCAGAACGTCGTCGGGCGCGGTGGAGAACGTGACGATGACGTGCTCGACCTGCCTCTCCCGGACGACCCGGTCGAAGTCCCAGCTCGCTCCGAGGACGGGAGGCCCGGTGACGTCTCCTGCGTGCAGCGGCCCACCCCTGGAAACGCGGGCTGTCGCCGAGCCCCCGCCCGGTCGCCCCGCAACCGCGCCCTTGCCGGATTCCCCCCAGAACCGGCCCGCGCCCGTTGACGGGGCAGGGGTATGGGAGGCCCTCTTGCGGGGCGCGGAGGCGTCGAACCGTCCCTTTTGGAACCTCCTCAAGGCCCATGGAAGCCTGGCCGCGTGGGACCCCGGAGAGAGGGTCGCCGCGGTGGCGCTGGACGACCCGGGTCACGAGTTCTTCGTCCGCTCCAAACTGGAGCTGCTCACCCGGGTGCTGGCCGAGGTGGCGGGGCCGGGGGCCCGTGTGGAGTTGCGGTTCGAAGCCCGCGCCCCGCGCGCCCGGGAGGCAGGCCGGGAGGCAGGCCGGGAGACCGACCGGGCTCGGAGTGCGAAGCGCGAGGCCTTGGAGCACCCCCTGGTGCGGGAAGCCTTGGAGATTTTCGAGGGGGATGTGGAGGAGGTCCGGGCGCTCAAGCCCTGACCCGGGGGAATCGTCGTGGACCCTAGGGGCCCTCCGGCAGGAGCCCCGAGAGGGAGAGACCACCGGAGACCGATCCTGACGAACGACCTGCGGAGAGAGGAGGTGCAGCAGTGAAAGGGCTTGGGAACATGATGCGCCAGGCGCAGCAAATGCAGAAGAAGATGGCGCAGATCCAGGATGAGTTGGCCACTCGGACCGTGGAGGCGAGCGCCGGAGGGGGGATGGTGCGGTGCACGGTGAGCGGGAAGCAGGAGCTCCTCTCCCTCACCGTCGATCGCGAGGTGGTGGACCCCGATGACGTGGAGATGCTCCAGGACCTGATCCTCGCGGCCGTCAACGAGGGGGTCAAGAAGAGTCAGGAGATGGTGGCCTCGGAGATGGGAAAGATCGCCGGGGGAATGGGGCTGAACCTTCCGGGGCTGTTTTGACGGGTGATCGGTTGTCGGTAAACGGTAAACGGTGAAGGGTGGCGAAGGCCGTTACGGGTCACCGGTCACTGCGGGAGAAGCGATGGCGCGTCAGGGGTTGGTGATCGTCCACACCGGGAACGGCAAGGGGAAGACCACCGCGGCTCTGGGGCTCGCCCTGCGGGCCGTGGGCCAGGGCCTCAAGGTCTTCATGGTCCAGTTCATCAAGGGGTCCTGGAAGTACGGTGAGCTTCGCGCGCCGGAGTTCCTCCCCGGTTTCGAGATCCGGCCGATGGGGCGCGGTTTCGTCGACCTGGGCAATCCGGAGCCCAACCCGGAGGATGTCGCCCTGGCTCGGGAGACCTTTGCGGCGGCGAGGGAAAAGGTCCTCTCCGGAGCCTACGACCTGGTGATTCTCGACGAGGTCAACTATGCGGTGACCTACGGGTTGGTGGAGTTGGGGAGCGTCCTCGAGCTCATTCGGGAGAAGCCGCCCGGAGTCCATCTCGTCCTCACCGGCCGCGACGCCCGGCCGGAGCTCGTGGAGGAGGCGGATCTCGTCACGGAGATGCGGGAGGTCAAGCACCCCTTCCACAAGGGAGTAAAGGCCCAGAAGGGGATCGAGTTCTGACAGGGCTTCGCCCGGGAGGCTCGGTGTGGGATATCCAGAGCTCACCCCCCAGGCTCGGGAGCTCCTGGCCCTCCGCCACCTGAAGCGAGCCGCCGACGGCGAGCTCGCGGAGGACGAGGAGGGGTTCCGAAATGGAAAAGGCGCGGCTCCCGCCGCGCCTTTCGTCCATCCGTCTGTCGGTCCGGCAGCAGCAGGTCAGCTCCGGCGCCGGTCCCGGTCTCCCCGGCGCTG
>CAZYJP010000473.1:0-2112 GCA_964647795.1 uncultured Thermodesulfobacteriota bacterium | reverse complement strand
GGCGGTGGATGCCAACGTGCTCATCTTCGAACGCATCCGCGAGGAACTCAATCTGGGCAAGTCGCCCAAATCGGCCATCGACGCCGGCTTCAAGAAGGCTTTCTGGACGATTTTCGATTCCAACCTGACCACGGTCATTTCGGCCGTTTTTCTGTTCCAGTTCGGGACCGGCCCCATCAAGGGCTTCGCGGTGACCCTCTCCATCGGGATCCTGGCCAGCATGTTCACGGCCATCGTGGGCACGCGGGTCGTCTTCGACTGGATGCTTCGCCGGACGGCCTCGCGCCGCCTGAGCATCGGCTAGCGGGAAGGGAAGGTCATGGAACTCATTCGTCCGGACACCAACTTCGATTTCCTGGGGAAGTCGAAGATCTTCTTCTGGCTGAGCCTGGGCATGATCGCCGTGGCGGTCGTGAGCCTGGTCGCCCACGGAGGACCCCGCTACGGCATCGACTTCGCGGGGGGCACCCTGATCCAGCTCCGGTTCCAGAAGCCCGTCTCCACGCAGGAGATTCGCAGCGCCCTGGCTGAACTGGTGGAGGGCAGCCCGGTGGTGCAGTCCTTCGGCGAGGACGACGAGTACATCATCCAGCTCGAGGAGAGCTCGGAGGAGATCGAGGGGCTCTCCCGGCGGGTCCGGGACTCCCTGGCCGCGAGTCTGGGGGACGACGGGATCGAGGTCCGCCGGGTGGAGATGGTCGGCCCGAAGGTCGGCAAGGACCTGCGGGAGAAGGGCCTCCTGGCGGTGCTCTTCTCCATGGGGGCGATCCTCCTGTACATCTGGTGGCGCTTCGAGCTGCGGTTCGGCCTGGCCGCCATCCTGGCCACTTTCCACGATGTGGTCATCACGATCGGGGCGTTCTCCCTCTTCAACAAGCAGTTCGACCTGACCACCCTGGCCGCGCTGCTGACCATCGTGGGGTACTCGCTGAACGACACCATCGTCGTCTTCGACCGGATCCGCGAGAACGTCAAGAAGACCGGCGCCAAGGGAAGCCTCAGGGACATCATGAACGCGAGCGTCAACCAGACCCTGAGCCGGACCATCCTCACGTCGGGGACGACGCTTCTGGTGGTGGCGGCACTGTTCGTCTTCGGGGGCGGTGTGATCCACGACTTCGCCTTCGCCCTCCTGGTGGGGATTCTGGTCGGGACCTACTCCTCCATCTACGTGGCGAGCCCGGTGGTATTGTGGCTGGAGGAGCGGGGACACGGCCGCGGCAAACTGGTCAAGGCGGCTGCCTGACCGTGAACCGCCGCTGGCTCCTGCGAGAGTCGGCCGCCGAGGCCCGGGAGCACCTCTCCCGGGCCTCGGGCGTTTCGGGCCTCGTGGCGTCGGTGCTGGTCGGCCGGGGCATCACCGAGCCCGAGGCCGCCGGCGCCTTCCTGAGCCCTTCCCTGGGGAATCTCCCCGACCCCTCCCTGCTGGCCGGGATGGACCCGGCCGTGGAGCGCTTGGCCCGCGCCGCCCGGACCGGGGAGACCGTGTGGGTGTACACCGACTACGACGTGGACGGCGTGACCTCGGCCGCTGTTCTGGGCGACTTTTTCCGGGAGTGCGGGTTTCCCGTGCGGGTGCGCCTCCCCCGCCGAGACCGGGAGGGGTACGGCCTGCACCCCGCGGCCCTTCGGGAGATCGCCGAGCAGGGGGGGACCTTGGTCGTTACCGCGGACTGCGGCGTCAACGCCGTGGAGGCCGGGAGGGCGGCTCGGGAACTGGGAGTCGACCTGGTCATCACCGACCACCACAGCCCAGGGGACGCGCTGCCCGACGCCGTCGCCGTGGTGAATCCCAAGCTCGCCGGCTCGGCCTATCCCGACCGCTCGATCGCCGGGGTGGGGGTGGCGTGGAATCTGGCGGCAGCCCTTCGGCGGCGGCTCCGCGACCTGGGGCACTTCGACGGAGGGGCGGAGCCCGATCTCCGGGAGCGCCTGGGCCTGGGAGCGATCGGGACGGTCGCCGACGTGGTTCCTCTGCGGGACGTGAACCGCTTCCTGGTGGCGTCCGGGCTCACGCTGGTCTGGGGGGCGCTGGGCGTAGTCAATCTCGCCCATGGATCGTTCTTCATGATCGCGGCCTTTGCGGCCACGGCCTGCGTTACTCGGTTCGGT
>CAZYJP010000472.1:0-2114 GCA_964647795.1 uncultured Thermodesulfobacteriota bacterium | reverse complement strand
CCAGGGCCGGGCGGTCGATGCGCGTGGGCCGGCCCTCGTAGGTGCTGACGGCGGCGACGATGCCCACGATGTCGTCGGGGTAGCAGGCCCGGAGCTCGCCGCTGCCCTTCTCCCGGCAGAGGTCCCGGAGGACCGCGTCCGCGCCGGCCTCGCAGGGCAGGTTTCTCTCATCGAGCACCCGCCGGAAGATCTCGCCGAACACCTCGGCCGAAACCGGCTCCACGTAGATCTTGTTCGAGATCCGCCGGAAGAAGGCCTCGTCGGCCAGGCTCGACGGATCGAGGTTGGTGGCGAAGACCACCAGCATCTCGAAGGGGATCTCGAACTTCGTGCCGTAGCGCAGGGAGAGGTAATCGACCCGGCGGTCCAGCGGCACGATCCACCGGTTGAGGAGGTAGCGGGGGGAAAGCACCTGGCGGCCGAAGTCGTCGATGACGAGGATGCCGTTGTTGGCCTTCATCTGGAGCGGCGCCGCGTAGATCCGGGTGGCCTCGTCCACCTGGAGCTCGAGCATGCTGGTATCGAGCTCTCCCCCGGCGACCACCGAGGGCCTGCGGCAGGCCACCCAGCGGGGATCCCAGGCCTCCGAAGGCGGGGCCGAAACCGGGCCCGGGGCGGGATCCGGGGCGGCACGGCGGTGCACGACCGGGTCGTAGAGCACGATGATCTGCCCGTCGACGGTGACGGCGTAGGGGACGACGATGGTGTCGTCGAAGACCCGGAGGAAGCGCTCGGCGAGGCTCGTCTTGCCGTTGCCGGTGGGGCCGTAGAGGAAGATGGAGCCCTGCGAGACGAGGGCAGGCCCCACCTGGTCGAGCAGCGCGTCCGTGAGCACGAGATCCGAGAATACCTCGCGAAGCTTCTCCCGATCGAGCTGGACCTTCGCCGTCTGGGCCTTCACGGCCGCCTGGTACGTCCTGAGGGAGACCGGGCAGGGGCCCGCGTACTGGCACACCAGCATCCGGTCGGCGGCCAGGGCCCGGCCTGCGCCGGTGAGGACGAACCGGTAGTCGCTGCCGTCGACGCCCTTCACCTGGAGGAGCTGCTGGGCGCGAAGTCTCTCGAAGACCTCGCGAACGACCGGAAAGGAGAGCATGAGGGATCGGCACAGGCTGCTCAGGCTGCCCTCGCCCTGCAGGTAGAGGCGCCGGAGAACGAGGTCCGAGAGCAGGTTCTCCGGGACGTCCATCTCCGCCAGGCTCATGGGCGGCGCGGGGCAATAGCGAGGAGTATCGGTCTCGCCGGAAATCGCCGCCGCCGCAACGTTCGCCTTCGCCACGCGCCACTCCCTCTCTTCTGGACCCCCGAGCATCCGGCCCGCTGCCGGATCGTCGGCGCTCGCCTGCTGCTCGTTTGCAACAAGGGTGCCAACGCTGGCAGGAGGATGGGAAAAGGCCAAATTTCGGGCAGGATTCCACTTCGAGTCACCGCTGCGGCCCGCGGGTGCCCGAAGCCGTCCGGAGCGCCGTGCCCGAAAAAGCTCCAATGTGGGAAAAACATTTCCCAAATCGCTCACCGGAGCGCCGGATGATGGGAACCGAATTTCGCAGCCCTGCACCCGGGTGGGATACCCCTGCAAGAGGGACCGGCCGGCCCTTAGGGGCCGAGCACCTCGTCTGCGATGGACCGTATGAGGGAGAGGTCGAAGGGCTTCGGGAGGAGGTAGTCGGCCAACCTCGCGACCAGAGCGCTCTCCTCCTCGTCCAAGTGGCTTGCGGTAACGATGGCAACCCGGGTGTCCGGGAAGCGCCGCCGGATCTCCGCCAGGCACTGGAGCCCGTCCATGCCGGGCAGCCGGACGTCGAGAAAACAGAGATCGAAGGGGGACTTTTCGAACGCCGCGAGGGCCTCTTCGGCGGACGCGACGCAGCGGACCACGGCGGACTTCTTGTCGAGAACCCTCTTCAGACAGACCCGGATCAGTTCCTCGTCGTCGACGATGAGGACGCTCTTCGGCATTCCGTCGCACCCCCGTTAGTCATCGGGACCGTCCCCCCCCGGGAAAGGTTCATCTCACACTGGGCATATTCGCCGTACCTGAGGGCTAGCAGGGTGCTGAAAAACCCCCTCCCTGGGTTTTTCAGCTACGGGTTCTCGGGGACGGCCCCTTCGAA
>CAZYJP010000471.1:0-2115 GCA_964647795.1 uncultured Thermodesulfobacteriota bacterium | reverse complement strand
GCGAAACTCAAATTCGTCCGCCAGTTCGCCCAGCGCAGCAAGGCGGTTCGCCTCCAGGCCCTGCCGGGCCAGGCTCGCGAGCTCGCTCAGGGCCGGAGGGAGGAACCCGGCCGGGATCTCCTCGGTCCCGATCTCGAAGATGAGGTCCGCGGCCATCACTGATCCCTCCCCGCGGGGCGCGCCCCGGCCCGCTGGAGGAGCGGATACCCCATTTCCTCGCGCTGGGCGGCGTAGGCGTGGGCCACCTTGCGGGCCAGGTCGCGGACCCGCCCGATGTAACGGGTGCGTTCCGTCACGCTGATGGCCCCCCGGGCGTCCAGCAGATTGAACGTATGCGAGCACTTGAGCGTGTAGTCGTAGGCCGGCAGCACCAGCGCCTTCTCGATGAGCCGGGCCGACTCGGCCTCGTACTTCCCGAAGAGGTCGAAGAGCATGCCCACGTCGGCCTCTTCGAAATTGTAGATCGACCCCTCCACCTCGCCCCGGTGGTGGACGTCGCCGTACCGGATGCCTTCGGTCCAGGTGAGGTCGTAGACGTTGTCCACCCCTTGCAGGTACATCGCGATCCGCTCGATCCCGTACGTGATCTCGGCCGAGACGGGCTTGCAGTCGAGGCCCCCGGCCTGCTGGAAGTAGGTGAACTGGGTGATTTCCATCCCGTCGAGCCACACCTCCCAGCCCAAGCCCCAGGCACCGAGGGTGGGGCTCTCCCAGTCGTCCTCCACGAAGCGGATGTCGTGAGCCAGGGGGTCGACCCCGAGAGAGCGCAGGCTGTCGATGTAGAGGTCGAGGACGTCCAGGGGCGAGGGCTTGAGGATGACCTGGTACTGGTAATAGTGCTGCAGCCGGTTCGGATTCTCTCCGTACCGGCCGTCCGTCGGGCGTCGGCTGGGCTCTACGTAGGCCACGTTCCAGGGCTCGGGACCCAGGCACCGGAGCATGGTGTGCGGGTTCATGGTGCCGGCCCCCACCTCGATGTCGTAGGGCTGGGCGATGATGCAGCCCTTCCTCGCCCAGTACTCCTGCAGCCGCAGGATCACGTCCTGAAACGTCATAGGCCCTCCTTCCGAAGGGGTGACGCGTCCCGCGTCACCCCGAAACGTCCTCCCCTCCGTCCACCCTCAGGATCGATCCGGTCATCCAGTAGCACCCGGGCTCGCTGAAACAGGCGATGGCCTCGGCCACGTCCTCGGGCCGTGTCAGGCGCCCCATGGGGTTCCGCGCCTTGGCCATCTGGATCATCTTCTCGTGGCCCGGGATCTGCTTGAGGGCCGGGGTCTCGGTGACCCCCGCGAGAACCGCGTTGGCCGTGATCCCCAGGGGCCCGAGCTCCAGGGCCAGCTGGCGGACGTGGCTCTCCAGGGCGGCCTTGGCTGCGGAAACCGCGCCGTAGCTCTTCCAGGCGATGTGGCCCCCGGAGCTGGTCATGGCGAAGACCCGGGAGTTCTTCTCCAGGTACTCCCGCTGGACGAGATCCTGGACCCAGTAGACGAGGCTGTGGGCCATGACGTCCAGGGTCATCATCATCTGGGCCTTGGTGAGCGCCTGGCCCGGCTCTGCGATATAGGGCTTGAGGGCCCCGAAGGCCAGGCTGTGTAGGAAGACCCGGAGCCGGGGGCCCTCTCCCATCTCCTCGGCCATCTCGTCGAGCACCAGGCGCCGGTTCTCCTCGTCAGCCGCGTTCACGTTGAAGAACCGCACCCCGGCCCCCAGGCCCCGCAGCTCTTCCACGAGGGCTTCCACCTGGGGCATGGCGGGTTTGCGGTCCAGGTGCACCCCGAAGATGTTCATCCCTCGGCCAGCCAGGACCCGGGCCGTGGCCGCCCCGAAACCGCTCGAGACGCCCAGAATGAGCGCCCAGGTTCCCTTGAGGTTCTCGTTCATCTCGTCTCCTCCTCCCATCGCACCGGGGCCTTGGCACCCCGCCGCGGGGCCAAACTCTTGTTTCTTCTAACAGAAAGAACTTCTTACGGTATCAAAGGTGCGGGAAGGGGGTCAATCGCGGCGGGCGACCAGGATTCACCACCTGACACGTGCCCGGGGCCGGGGAACCCCTCCGTTCCGCCCCGCAATCCGCGATGTTTCGACGAGGCGTTGGCGAGGAAGCGGGTACGC
>CAZYJP010000470.1:0-2121 GCA_964647795.1 uncultured Thermodesulfobacteriota bacterium | reverse complement strand
GGGCCGCGGCAGCTCGGTCGGCGTAGCCTGCGGCGGGACGAGCTTCCACGGGGTGCCCTCAGCCGCAGGCCGAGAGGTGGGCCGCCAACCCGTGGAGCCCGAGCACGTAGCTCTCCGGCCCGAACCCCCAGACCCCCCCCACGGCCGCGTCCGCCAGGAGGGACCGGCGTCGGAACCCCTCGCGGCGATGGACGTTGGAGAGGTGCACCTCGACGAAGGGGAGCCCCACGGCCAGGAGCGCGTCGCGAAGGGCTACACTGGTGTGGGTGTACGCGGCGGGGTTGATCACGATCCCCTGGACGCGGCCGCGAGCCTGCTGGATCGCGTCCACCAGGGCACCCTCGGAGTTCGACTGGAAGAACTCGAGCTCCGCCCCGAGCTGCCTCCCGGTCTGCCGAAGGCGCGCTTCGATGCCTGCCAGGGTCTCGGAGCCGTAGACCCCCGACTCCCGGAGGCCGAGGAGGTTCAGGTTGGGGCCGTGGAGGACGAGGATCTTCACGAGGCATCCCCCTGGTTCACGCCTGCGGCGAGGAACGAAACACCCCCCGGCGGAGCACCCGGATTCCGGCGCTCCGCCCGGGGATCCGGGAGTCGGCCCCCCCCGTGGGCTCACATCCGTCAGACACCGTCCAGGGCTCGCCAGCGCCTGACACGGGCCAGCCACTCCTCCAGGCGCACGGAAGCCTCAGAAAGCTCGGACCCTTCGCCCAACTCGGGCAGCTCGGGCACTCCGGGCAGCTCGCGCGAGCCGAACGGGACCGACCCGGCCAACTCGCGCAGTCTCACGGCGGCCGCCTCGTCGTCCGGGTCTCGAGCCGCCAACTCCCTGTAGATCGCGGCAGCGGTCTCCCGGTCGCCCTGGGCCGCGTGCAGCTCGGCGAGGGTCCGGGACGAGAGGCCTTCCCCCTCCGGTCCCGGGCCGGCCTCTTCCTCCTTTACGGAGGCCTCGTCCAACAGCTCTTCCCGAAGCGCTGCGAGCCCCCGGGGCAACTCCTTGAGCGCCTCCAGGATCTCGCGGGCAGCCTTGGGCCGCCCTCCCAGGAGGAGGAGCCTCGCCCGCTGGAGCCGGCACAGGGGCTCGTGCCGCCCGAAGAGCTCGGGCAGAGCCTCCTCCGGAGGGAGGGTTTCGATCCAGAGGGGGGCAAGCGCCGGGAGACCGCTTGCGCGCAACGCCGCCAAGCGGTCTCCCAGCGGGGTGTTCGCGCCCATTGCCGCGGTAGTCCCTCCCGTGCGGAGCCGGAACCTAATCGAGGCTCGGGTTCGGGTTGACGAAGGTCATGGTGATGCTCCTCGTCACCGAGAAGCTCTCCTTGTTCAGCGTATCCTCGCAGAAGAACGTGACGTGCGCAACCAGAGGGATGGGCGCCTGGGCCGGGTCGAAGAACAGATCGCGCAGGCCCGTGACCCCTTGGAAACCGGTCTTCATCGACAGCGTGGTCAGGGGCACGTTCACCAGCGTCACCGTCTCCCCAGGCGGAATCTCGACCGGCCACCCGAACGTGAGGGGGGGTGCGTACGGGGGTGTATTTCCTGCGAGGTCCCGGTAGGTGATCCCGATGGCCAGGAGCTCGATGGGCCGCCCCTCGGGAACACCCAGACGGGTCTCGTTTCGGAGGTCGATGTCGACCAGGTCGATCCCCATCCCGTCCTCCGGGTTGTCCAGGGATCGGACGAGCGACTCCAGGCAGGCTGGATTCGTGACCACGTCCGGCCAGCGGTTGTTCTGGGTGCCGTCCCCGTCGAATACGAGGGGGTCGCCGTCGCAGCCCTCGTCGTTCGTCAGGTCGACGGCTGGGAAGACAAATCCCTCCTTTCCGGCCTCCGGCGTGATCCCCGCGACGACGAGCCGGTTGCCGGCGTCCTCGGGGGCATCTCCGCACCCGGCGAGGAACACGCCCAGGACGACCGCGAGTCCGATTCCGAGCCGAAGTCTTCGCATGACCATGCCCTTTCCTTCGCAGCGCGCGCTAGTTTCCAGAGACGGTGTAGGTGCCCAGGGTCTTGGCCGTCAGGACGCCGTTTGCGTTCTCGAAGGACAGCCTGACCTCGACGCCGATCGGACCCCGGGTCGCCGAGTAGTCGTTGGGGAAGCTCACGAAGGGGGAGGTCGCCCCCGCGAGC
>CAZYJP010000469.1:0-2129 GCA_964647795.1 uncultured Thermodesulfobacteriota bacterium | reverse complement strand
GGGTGCAGAGGCACCTCGGGTCCCGGGGAGGTGCCGCTCGCGGTGCCCCGGGGCTACCTCGCCCGGCTCGAGCTCCCCTTCGAGGGGCACCGGTACGGGTTCGGCCCCTTCGTGGGGTACTACTTCCGCCCGGACGACCCCGCCGACCTCACCCGCCTGCGCTTCGCCTGCTTCAACGAGCGAGGCTTCTACGCCTCGGACGCCCCGATCAACGCCCTCCTCTACGAGGGCGAGGCGGTGCTGGCCCGGCTGCCCGAGGCAGGCTTCCCCCTACCGGCCGCCGGAGACCGCATCGAGCCCGTGTTTTTTCCCGACGCGCCGGCTGCGTGGCTCGCGACCCGCCCGGAGCCGAAGGACGAGTTCCTCCACTTCCACTCGGCGTACGACGTTGCCGGCCCGACGCGGGTGGGCTACTGGCTCCGCCACGTGGCCGTGAGGGGCTTCACCTACGACATGGGGGGCCGGGTGGGGCCGGGAGGCCCTCTGTACCATCCCGTGTCGCCGGGGCCGGACTTGGATTTTCCGCGCATCGTGGAATTCGATCGGGGGCCGTGACGGCGGCAGGGTCCCGGCCCCACGGTTCGGGGGTCCCTTCCCCCTTGCACCGGCGCCCCGTCTTCGCGACACTGGCGCGGCCCATGAACTCCGACGTGCTGCTCACCTTCGGAATCCTCGCCGCGGCCATCGCCCTGTTCCTCAGCGAGCGGGTGCGGGCGGACCTCGTCGCCCTCCTGGTGGTAGCGGCCCTGGGGCTGACCGGCGTGCTCACCCCCGCCCAGGCGTTCTCGGGTTTCGGCAGCCCGGCCGTTGCGATCATCGTGGCGATCTTCGTCCTCGCCGAGGGGCTCCGGGTCACTGGGGTCACCGACCGGGTGGGCACGCTGCTCCTGCGCCTGGGTCGAAAAGGGGAGGGGCGTCTCGCCTCGGTGGTGATGCTGTCCGGCGCGTTTCTGGCGCTCTTCATGAACAACACGGCCGCAGCGTCCCTGCTGCTGCCCGCGGCATCGAGCGCCGGCCGTCGGGCCGGGGTGCCTCTCTCTCGGCTCCTCATGCCGCTCGCCTTCGCGACGATCCTCGGGGGTACGGCCACCCTGCTGACCACCGGCAACGTGGTGGTGAGCGACATCCTCCGGGAGCACGGCCACGGGGGGTACGGCCTCCTGGACTTCCTCACCATGGGGCTGCCCCTCGTGACAGTAGGGATTCTTTACATGGGGGTCGTGGGGGTGCGGCTCCTGCCGAAACAGTCGCCTGCCGACGAGGCCCGGGGCCTCCAGGGGTCCGACGGGGACCTGTTGGGGGTCTACCGCCTCGGGGAACGGCTGTTCCGGGTCCGGGTGGAGCGCGGCTCGTCCCTCGACGGCAAGTCCCTCGCCGAGTGCAGTTTCCGGGAGCTCTGCGGGGCCACCGTGCTCGCGGTCGAGCGGGGCGGGCGTGTCACCCTCTCCCCCGGCCCGGGGGAAGTGCTCCGAGGAGGGGACGTCCTGCTCCTGGAGGGGAGGCGGGAGGACCTGGAACAGATGGAGGGGCAGCAGTGCCTCGTCACGCTCGAGGCGGCGCGGCCGCCGGAGGAGGACCTGGAGTCCGAGACCGTCGCGGTGGTGGAGGCGGTGCTCTCTCCCCGCTCCGCCCTCATCGGACAGACCCTGGCGGGCGCCCACTTTCGCGAGAAACACGGCATGACCGTGCTGGCCCTCTGGAGGGCCGGCAAGCCGACACGAACCGGGCTGAGGGACCTGGAGCTCCGGTTTGGCGACGCCCTTCTCCTCCAGGGACCGCGGGAGCGGATCCCGATCCTGCGCGCGGACCCGGACCTGATCCTCCTCGAGTCCGGGGTGGCCCCGCCCCGCCGCCCCGGCAAGGCCCGTCTGGCGCTCGCCGTCATGGCTGCGACCCTGCTCTGCCTGCTCCTCGGCTGGCCCGCCCCGCCCCTGACCATGCTGGCCGGCGCCCTCCTCATGATCTTCTTTCGGGTTCTCCCGGCGGATCTCGCCTACCAGGCCATCGAGTGGCGGGTGATCTTCCTGATGGCCGGCATGCTCCCGATCAGCACGGCGATGGGGGAGAGCGGCGCCGCCCAACTGTTGTCCGGGGCCCTGGTGCGCGCGGTTGGTGAGGCCGGGCCGCTG
>CAZYJP010000468.1:0-2131 GCA_964647795.1 uncultured Thermodesulfobacteriota bacterium | reverse complement strand
GGGCGGGGGAACAGGCTCGGCGGCGGGCAGGCTCACCGGTGCCGGCAGCGGCTCCGGCACCGGCCGGACAGACCGGGAAGGCGCGCCGGCACAGCCGACGACCACGGATGCGGCCAGGAGCAGAACGGCGGAGATCGGTCCGCGGCGGGCAGATTCCATGGGGTTCCTGGTCCGAAAGTAGGCCGGGGCGAGGGCGGCCGTGCGGCAGCCCGCGGCTCAAGTGTCAGGACAAACGCGCCGATCGTTCGCTGGAGCGAGAACACGGCCGCCCGAGCGGAGGGCTCGACCGCCGAGGCCTCTGTTTCCTCCCCTTTCGGCACGGGAGCCCCGCTCCGTGAGCGCCACCACACCGAGTTACAGAGGTTCCTGCCGAGGCCCCGCTCTACTTACCAGACGGGTCGGGGAGGGACAAGGGGAATTCCGATTGAGGGCCGATGAAACCCCGATGGCCTGCCGCGCAGTGACCGGAAGCAGGCCTCCCGGTCTTCAGGCACGAAAGATGCAAGATCGCTCAGCGCCCCGAACACCGGCGGCGCCGGCCGAAAGAGACGGCAGCGCGAAGCCCCCGGATTACGCTAGCGTAATCCGGGGGCCTGAGGGAGGAACCCCATGAACCGGAAGCAGACGCGCGGTTTCACCATCGTCGAACTGCTGGTGGCCCTCGGCATCGGGTCCATCCTCCTGGCGCTTATCTACCAGGTCTTCATCTCCCAGCAACGCGGGTATTCGATCCAGGAACAGACCATAGAGGCGCAGCAGAACGCGCGGATCGCGGCGGACGAGTTGGCCCGGCTCATCAAGAACATCGGCCACGGGGTGAACCGGGCCACCGCTCAGCCCCAGCTTCTCTTCTGCGGCCCCTACGAGCTCGTCTTCAACGCCGACCTGGAACCGGTCCCTGCGGCCAGCGGGGCGCCTGACATCGACTCGATCTACGCGGCCCCCGGAGTCCTGGGGACGATCCCGGCGCACCCGGGCAACGCGGAGACCTACCATCTGGCCCTCCGGCCCACCGCCGGCAGGCACTACGAGCTGATCCGCCGGGTCTATTCCGGAAACTCCGCAGACGACGCGGCGATCGCGGCAGACCTCTACCGGTTCGACGCGAGCGCCGGGGGGGCGGAAACCGCGCTCTTTCTCTACTTCGGCGACTTCGACGGCGACGGCACCCGCGAGTACCTGCCCCAGGTCAACGCGGCGACGAGCCCCCGCATCGCGGCCGGCGCGTCCCTGGACGACGTGGTGGAGCGCGTCCTCGTGCAGGTCATCGGAGAGACCCGGACCCCCGACCGCACCATCCTGGCCGCCAACGCGGGCTACCGGCAGGCGGTCATCCGCACCGACGTGACCCCCCGGAACCTCTGGTCGTGCCCCTCCATCGTCCCCAACCCCCTGGTCTTCACCCAAACGCTGACCACCGGCGCAGTGGCCAATCAGACGACCACCCACGACTTCACAGTGTTCTTCAAGGGAACGCCCGAGCCCGGCCGGCGGGTGCACTTCTCCCTGACCAAGCCGGCGGGCGACCCCGACACCGCCGAGGGAACCTCCATCGCCAACCCGATTCCGCCCGTCGATTTTACGACGTCCGACGGCGACGGCAACGTCTCGGTGACCATCAACTGGGCGAACTGCGACACGTTCAAGAACCTGCTGGCCGGCGGCGGCTCCCTGACCTACACGCTGACCGCCCGGATCGGGGAGCCCCCGCCCCTGACAACACCCCTCGGGACGTGCCCCCCGGACTCGGTCACCGTAACCATCACCATCGTGCCCGGCGGGCCCGCGATCCTCGTAATCGTGGATAGCGACGGGGCCACGCTCGGTGACACGATCTCGACCTGCGGCGACACCTACCGGCTGATCTTCCAGGTCCAGGACGCCTGCGGCGTGCCGGTCGACCTGCTGCCGGGGGACCAGCTGAGCTTCCGGGCGGAGAACGTGGATGCCACCGGCGCGGTGGTGTCGACCATTCCCCTGGTCTCCCCCGGGAGCGCCGGCCGCCCCCTGGACCCCCCGGTAGCTCCGCTGACCGGCACCGGTCCGGCCTTCCCCTTCTCGGCCCTGGTCCAGTACTCGTCCCCAGCGACCTGGCCTCCCGGGGCGACCGGCCGCACCCTTGACAACCTCT
>CAZYJP010000467.1:0-2136 GCA_964647795.1 uncultured Thermodesulfobacteriota bacterium | reverse complement strand
AGGGAAGGCGAAGGCCCGGTTTCGCCACCCGCCGGAGGGAACGGCGGTTCCCCGACGCACCCGAGCCGTGGCACCACTCTCCCATGCTCACCCAAGGCCGGACCTGCCCGGGACGCCCTACCGCTTCTTCCACTCCCCGGCATCGTCTTGCACCCACCAGCCGGCCTGGGCTTTGTCGCGCCACTCCCGGGCAAATATCTCCTGGACCTGACCCACCT
Organism: uncultured Thermodesulfobacteriota bacterium; assembly: GCA_964647795.1. Lineage (GTDB taxonomy): Bacteria > Desulfobacterota > Deferrisomatia > Deferrisomatales > JACRMM01 > JBFLZB01. The sequence continues at coordinate 1,918 of CAZYJP010000467.1, read as the reverse complement.
GCTGGGGCTCGATGTTCAGGGCGCGGGCGACCTCCGCGTAGAGCTGGCGTCGGGCTGCGTTGTCCGCCTCCACCAGACGCTTCAGGTTCGCCACTTCGGAGAGCCCGAGGCCGCCGGTGTCGCGCACCTGCAGGTGCCCGTCGCGGCCGATGCCCACCTGCCCCTGTGCGTAGTGGGAGGCCAGCTGGCCGTGGCGTTGGGCGATCTGGTCCTTCAGTGCCCGGATGGCCGCGTTGCTGACGGTCGCGGCCTCCTGGGCGTGGGCCTCCCGAGGTCCGAGCCACGCCAGCCATCCTCCGTCGCCAGGGGAGGGGCCGCGGAAGGTCTGGGGTCTCTCCCCCTTGTCCTGGTAGACCTCCTCCACGATCTGCTTCGCGGCTTCTTCCACCTTGGCTGCCGGGAAGTAGATGTTCACCGTGACGCAGGCGGCCACGACGGCCAACGAGGCCAGGGTGGCCAGGGGGGGCATGCCCTGGGGCCAGAGCTTCCGACGCGGTTCCATGGTGTCTCCTCTCTCCCGGCGCGCTCAGGGCCGGGGTTCGGGTCCGGTGTTCTCCTGGGTCAGCCTGCTCAGCCTCCGGACCATGTCCGAGAAGCGGATCCGGTTGTCCGGGTTCTGGTTGATCACATTGATCCCGCCAAGGAACGGGCGCTTCACCAGGTATTCTACCCCATGCTCCCGGATGAGGCCTCGCACCGTGAACACGTCGTTCTCGAGCCCGCACTCGAAGCCGATCCGGTCGTAGGGAAACTGGCGGAACAGACTGGTCATGAAGGAGACCCCGGCCCCTCCCAGGGCGGACCCGGTGCTCAGGAGCGAGATGGCGTTGACTGCCTTGAGGCTCACCTGCTGATCCACCCCCTTGACCGGCTGTGACTCCGCCCGGAGGTGGAACGCCACGGGCTGGCCGTAGGCCACGCGCAGGCCGGTGAGGGACGCCGAGATCCTTCCGGTGACCTGTCCCACGTCGAGTGCCCCGCTGAGTCGCTCCAGGTCCATGCCGGTTGCCTCGAAGTCGCCCCCGATCTCGCGGCCTGCCGCGAAGGGGTACAGCACCGCGAGGCTGCGGGCCTGGAGGCGGCCGCCGAAGAGATCGCCCGTCAGGGTCCCGAGCGCGGCGAGCTCCCGGGCCTCGACCGTCACAGGGTCGAGAGTGCCCCGAAGGCTCCCCTCCACGGTCAGTCCTTCCAAGGGAATCCGGCGCAGGTCCAGTTCCTCCACGTCCGCCGCCAAGGTCGCGCGGAAGGCCGGGGAGAGGGGTTCCTCCGCCTGGATCCGGCTCAAGACGATCCGGCCCCCCAGGAGGGGGAATTCCAGCGTGCCGACAAGGTAGAAGCGGTTGGGCACGAGGGCCACCGGAAGGTCCAGCGGTCCCAGTTCCAACCCGGCCAGCGCCAGCCTCTCTACACGGAGGCTCCCCCAGCCGGCCCCTGCGGGGGGTGCGGCGGATGCCCGGGTGCGGCCCAGGGCATAGGAGAGGGGAAGGTCGAGGTCGACCCCGGAGACCATCGCGGGTTCGCCTTCGGCCGTCAGCCCGGCAGAGCGCACCTCGAGGCGGCCCCGGAGGTCCGCGTCCCGGTCCAACCCTTCGAACTCGAGCTCCAGCCTGCCGATTCCCCCGGCCTGGAGGACACCGAGGTCGGGACGTGAGGCGGCGAGGGGCTCCCGCACGAAGGTTTGGAACAGGGGCCCCAGGACGGCCTCGTCCACCACGAGCCGGCCCCGGTGGCGCCAGCGGTCCTTCTCGCGGCGCAGGTCGCCGGTGACGCGCAGGCTGGCGAACCCCTGGAGTCGGGCCGAGGCTACAGCGGTCTCGAGGGCGCCGCTTCTGGGCCAGCCGCTGAGGCCGAGGTCGAGAGGCGAGCGGGAGAGGTCCAGGTACACGGTGCCCCACAGGGCCTCGCCCTGACCGAGGCT
>CAZYJP010000466.1:0-2140 GCA_964647795.1 uncultured Thermodesulfobacteriota bacterium | reverse complement strand
CGCTCTGATCGAGGGGATCACTGGTGCGGTGGTCAGCTTCACCGCGGACGCGGCCTACGACACGATCGCCTTCTATGCCGTCGCCGCCACACGTGGTGCGCGGGTCGTGGTGCCGCCGGCCAAAACCCGGGCTCGGGGACCAGCGGATTGAAGGTCCTTCGAGACCTGCCTCTCCAGTAGGTCTCCGCGCCGCAGGAACGGCGGCCATCGAGGGAGAGGAGAGGGGGAGACCCCCCGGGTTTACGGCCGGCGGCGCGAGGGCGCGCTGGGACAGGGCACCAGGGAGCCCCCGGGAAAGCTCGCGAACCGGAGCCGCAGGCGGTCCAGGAGGGGGACCGTGGCGAAGCGCAGACCCAGGCCGTCGGGGTAAGCGCCGTTGGCCGACGAGCGGCGGACCACCCGGGCACGGCAGGCGAGCACCCGGTCCGCCAACCGCAACCGCACATCTACCACCTCCCCGGGCTCCACCGCTCTCGGATCGGCCTCCAGGAAGAGACCCGTTCGGGACAGATTGAACACCCGGCCCTCGACCCGAGAGCCCTCCGCTCGGGTCAACTCGGCCGGGGCGGACACCCGATGGCGGGGAGCCGCCCGCCACCAGTGCAGCCCGCGGGCGTGGAAGAGACGATATGCAGACGGGCGGAGGAGCCAAAGGCCGAGACAGGCCAGACCCACGCTCGCCCCAACGACAGCCCAGGGCGGCACGGGCCCTGGGAAGTGCAGTAGGATCCAGTTGTTCCAGAGGGAAACGGCCACGACGGCCAGGGCAGCCGCCCAGCCCCAGCGCGCGACCCGTTGCACCCCCACTGCGGCCAGGGCCGAGCACGCCATGACAAGCTGGTTCTGAGGCGCGATCTTCGCCCAGATCGCCCGGAGCTCGGTGGGAGGATGGCCGAAGAAGAGCATCGCCTGCAGCGGCATCCCCAGGACGAGGAGACACAGGAACCACCCCAACAGCCGCACCCACAGCGGCTTTCGCGTCAGCCCCCTCACGTCTCCTCCGCTCCCGCCGGAGCCGGCTCAGCCCGGAACGCCCCGTAGTAACTGAGGATCTTGCGCACGTACCGCTTGGCCTCCCGGGCCTCGTCCTGGTCGAGCCATCCCTCTCGGTGCCACAGCAGCCACCGGAGGGTCCGATTGAGGCCGCTGTTGTATGCGGCCAGGGCGGCTTCGGCCAGGACTCGGTGCTCGTCCTCCCCTCCCAGCGCCACCGCGGGCCGGTTCCTCTCGTGCTGCAGCCGCCCGCGCAGGTGTGAGAGGTAGTGGGCTCCGCCCCAGACGTTCTTGCCCGGGTCGAGCCGCCACTCGTTCTCCCCGTTCACCACCCGCGGAATCAGGCGACGCAGGCTGTTTCGCGAGAGCCTATCGAGACCTGGGTACCGGGGCCAGTCGGGAAACGCCGGGGCGATGTCCCTCTCGGCCAGGTGGGTGATCTGGGTCAGGCCGAGAGCCTTCGCCTTGGAGAGCGCATAGGGGTCGAAGCTGCTCTCCTGGGCGATGAGGGCCACGAGGAGAACAGGATTCAGGCGGTAGTGGCGGCTCGCCGCGTACACCGCCTCCAGGACCTTCGGGGCAACGGAAAACGGGCCGGTCGTGGCCAATGCGTCCTCCGCCCCCAGGTCCCGCACCGCCGGGAAGGGGTAGGGGGCCGAGAGAGAAGCGCCCCGGGCCGTGGTATACTCCACCACGATCTCGTGGTCGTCCAGGGGCCGCAGGCGCAGGTGGGGCATCTCCAGGAGGAGGGTCTCGAGGTCCCCCTCCCCGGACCGCCGGTAGTCCACCCGGAACTGGAACCGGGCCGCCTCCGTGACCTCGAGTCCGTTGTAGAAGACCCGCAGACGGCTCGCGTCGGGCCGGCCTTCCGCGGAGGGGTCGACCACCACCACCCGCCACGTGTAGGGGCCGTGCACCTGCTGATAGGAGGGGGAGAAGAGAATGTGCGCCGGCTCCTCCTCCGCGTCGAGTAGCGCGGCGCGCCCCCGGCTGGAAAAAGCCCCGGGAGGTGCGGTAGAATCACCGGCGAGGTGAACGGCATGCCGGCAAAGAAGAAGGCGCCAAGGCCCCCCAGGAAGACCGCCCGTCCCGCCCGCCGCCGCCCCGTTGCGCGGCGGACGTTCCCCGAGCCGCACGGCATGGAGTA
>CAZYJP010000465.1:0-2147 GCA_964647795.1 uncultured Thermodesulfobacteriota bacterium | reverse complement strand
GGTGAGCCTGGGCCCGGCGAGCCGCGCTGAGGACGTGGACCGATTCCTGGCCGCCCTGGCCCGGGTCCTGCCACGCCTGAAGGGGCAGGGAGCATAGGGCAAGGGGCAGGGGGCGGGGAGAAGGCGGGTGATGAGTGCCTGTAACAGAGGAGCGTGATGAAGGAGTGTGATGAAAGGGCGTGATGGAGAGGCGTGATGGAGAATCGGAGGTCACGCGGGACGCTGGAAGCTCGAACCTCGCGATGGCCCCCCGCTCACTGCTCACCCGTCACCCGTCACCCGTCACCCGTCACCCGTCACGCGTCACCGGCCACTCGTCACGGCGGATCGCCGTGGGGCTCAGCGGCGGGGTCGACTCCTCGGCGGCGGCCGCTCTCCTGGTCGAAGCGGGCTGGGACGTGGTGGGCCTCACCCTGAAGGTGTGGGACCGCTCCCGGTGCTGTTCCCTGGACGACGTTGAGGATGCCCGCCGCGTGGCCCGGCACCTGGGAATCCCGTTCTACGTTCTCGACGCCCACGAGGCCTTCGCCGCGGAGGTGGTGGAGCCTTTTGTCCGCTCCTACGCCGAAGGACGCACTCCGAACCCCTGCGTGGCGTGCAACCGCCGGATCAAGTTCGGGTGGCTCCTCGACCGCGCCCGTGCCCTGGGGTGCGAGGCCCTGGCCACCGGGCACTATGCGCGTCTGGAGGGAGAGGGTGGGGAGAGGCGGCTGTGCAAGGGGGCCGACCCAGCCAAGGACCAGTCCTACTTCCTGGTGCCGGAGGTCCACGGGGTGCTGGAGCGGCTCCGCTTTCCCCTGGGGGCGATGACCAAGGAGCGGGTGCGCTGCTTCGCCGAGGAGCGGGGGCTCCCGGTGGCGCGAAAAGCGGAGAGCCAGGACGTGTGTTTCCTGCCCGGCGGGGATCTGGCCGCCTTCCTGGAAGGCCGCCTCGGCGCCCGGCCGGGGGACATCGTCGACCGAGAGGGGGCGGTCCTGGGCCGCCTCCGGGGGGTCCACGCCTACACCGTGGGCCAGGGCCGCGGCCTGGGGGTGTCCGGCCGGGAACCCCTGCATGTGCTCGCGGTGGACCCTACGGGAAACCGCGTGGTGGTGGGCTCCCGGCGGCAGGCTCTGTCCCGGGGCCTGCGCGCCGGCGGCCCGGTCTGGCTGGTGCCCCTCCCCCTCCTGGATGGGCCCCGGGAGTGCGCCGTCAAGATCCGATCCACTGCCCCGGAGGTTCCCTGCCGGGTGGAAGGGGAGGCGGCGGGTCTGCGGGTGACCTTCGCCGAGCCCCAGTTCGGGGTGGCTCCCGGCCAACTCGCCGTTTTCTACCAGGGCGATACCGTACTCGGCGGCGCGTGGATCGAGAGCGCCGTGTCGTGTCACCCGTGAACGGTGACCCGTGACCAGTGAACGGTGACCAGTGAACGGTGAGCGGCGATCCCCGGAGACCCCGAGCTACGCGTCACGCGTCACGGCTCACGCCTCACCGGTCACCGATCACCCGTCACCCGTCACGCCCCTGACCATGCGCGTCTCCGTCGTGACCCTTGGGTGCAAGGTCAACCAGTACGAGTCCCGAGCCCTCGAGGAGAGCCTCACGGCCCGGGGCCACGTCCTCGTGCCCTTCGGGGAGCCCGCCGACGCGGTGGTGGTCAACACCTGCACCGTGACTCACCGCTCCGACCGCGACGCCCGGGCCCTCATACGGAGGGCCCGGCGCACCGTCCCGGGGGCCCGGGTCGTGGCTACGGGGTGCTACGCCCAGGTTGACCCCGAGGCCCTGGCCTCTCTGGGCGTGGATGCCGTGGTGGGCAACGGGGAGAAGGGTGCCCTCCCGGAGTTGCTCGAAGCGGGGATCCGCGGCGTCCAGGTGGGAGACGCCGCGGCGATGCGGGAGCTCGCGCACGCCCCCGTCAGCAGGTTCGAGGGGCGTTCCCGCGCCTTCCTCAAGGTACAGGACGGGTGCGAGTGCTTCTGTGCCTACTGCATCGTCCCGTACGCGCGGGGCCCTTCCCGGAGTCTGCCGCTCCCCGAGGTGCGAGCCGGCCTGACGCGGCTGGGCGGGGCGGGCCACCGGGAGGTGGTTCTCACCGGAGTGCACCTGGGGCTCTGGGGGCGCGACCTCGCGCCACCCCGCCCCCTTGGGGCCCTCCTCGACGCAGC
>CAZYJP010000464.1:0-2151 GCA_964647795.1 uncultured Thermodesulfobacteriota bacterium | reverse complement strand
TCCTGCCACAGGGCCAGGGGCGCCTGGGCCAGGCCGAACTCCCGGGCCAGGGCCACGAGCCGCTCCACGGGGACGCCCGAGAGCTCGGCCACCCGGGCGGGCCGGTAGTGCTCGCGCACGTGGCGGTGGAAACCGGGAATCTCGCGCCCCGCGTCGGAACCGTCTGCGAACCCGTCGCAGCGGTGCCGCACGAACGGGTGGTCGTAGAGCCCCTCCTGGAGCATCACGTAGGCGATGCCCAGGGCCACGGCCCCCTCGGTGCCGGGCCGGATCGGGACCCACAGGTCCGCCTTGGACGCGGTGAGGTCCCTCGCGGGGGAGAAGTGGACGAAACGCCCCCGCGGCCTGCCCCGGGCCGTCCGGAACTCGGCGAACCCCTGCCAGGTCTGGATGGGGTTTCGTGACGCGTCGAGGAAGGGGACGTTGAAGGACAGGAGGTAGGAGGCGTTGGCGAGATCGAAGACCACCGGGCCCTGGACCCCCTGCATCGCCGCAGCGGCCGTGGCGCCGCCGGAGGCCGGGTACCTGCCGAGGTCGAGGAGGTTCTCGGTGCCGAAGGCCCGGCAGAACCGGCGGGCCAGCGTGCCCTCGAGCCCGCCGAGCTGATCCGCGAGAACAGCAAGCCCTTCGGGCCTTCCCGCCCCTCGCAGCGCGGTGAGCTTCTCGGCCACGAGGGCGAGGGCCTCGTCCCAGCCGATGGGTTCCCACCGGCCCTCTCCCCGCTCACCTGCCCGCCGCAGCGGCCCCGGGATCCGGTCCGGGTTGTACAGGAGCTGCGTGGCCGCGACTCCGCGGGCGCACAGGGTCCCCCGGTTGGTGGGGTGCAGGGGGTTGCCCCGGAGCTTCTTCACCCGGCCCCCCACCACCTCGGCGAGCACCCCGCACCCCTGGGGGCACTGGCGGCAGACCGAGAGGAAGTGGTTCGCGAGGCGGGGGTCGTAGGGCGCCCGGATCGACTCCTGGGCCAGCGCCCTCCACGGCAGCAGAGGGACCAGCCACGCCCCCAGCGTGCCGGCACCGACGTTCTTGAGGAAGCCCCGGCGAGTCGTGTCCATCGGTGTGCTCCCGACTACATGTGGCAGGCGAGGCAGTCGTTGGTGGTGCCGCTGCGCCGGTGGCAGTCCATGCAGAAGTCCATCGTCATGTTCTTGAGGGGCCGCGGCGGGGGTTTGGTCGTCGCCGCGATCGGCCCGTGGCACTCGGCGCAGTCCATCCCCCCGGCTACCACGTGCCTGCGGTGGGAGGAGTAGACGTGGTCCGGCATCTCGTACAGGCGGTTCCATACGAGCGGCTCCCCCCGCGCCGCGAACTGACGGATCTTCTCCTCCTCGGCGGAATCGGTCAGCGGCGCCTCGTGGCACTCGAGGCAGCGCTCCACCGTGGGCAGGCCCGCAAAGGTCTGGGTGAGGACGTAGACGTGGCACTCCACGCACTCCATCCCATTGCCCTCGACGTGGAGCTGGTGGTTGAACGCGATGGGCTGGGAGACCGAGCGGCGAAAGGCCGGGGAAAGGGCCGGCCAGGCGCAGAGGGCCGCGACGAGGACGGGAACGAGGGCTCTCTGGGCCATGGGGCACCTTCCCGGGGGCGGGTTCTCGCCGTGACCGCTCCGGTCTGCAGGACCAAAACCCACACTACCGGATCAGTGTTATGCGCTTTCGGTTGTTGACGTGTTCGCTCGTCAAGGGCCGTTGGGTTGGCACCCTTTTCCTGACGCTCGGACATGATAACAAACAAACGGCGTGTGTCTAGGAGAAACAGAAGATTTTTTTCGCCGCTACTTCTCGCGCCGCCGTTGCTTCTCGGCCAGCCCCCGGAGAAAGTTCTCGGCGCGGATCACGTACCGGGTGTGGGCGGCCTCTCCGATCTTCTCGAGCTCGTCGAAGCACTCCACCCCGAAAGAGAACCGCTTCCCCTCGGCCTCGAGCAGGGTGGCCACGGTCCGCACCTCCCAGCCCAGGGGAGTCGGGGCGGTGTGCTGGAGGTCGACCCGGCCACCCACACTCATCTCGCCGGGTTCGAGCCACGCCTCCATGAGGCGTGCGGCCGCAGCCTCGACGGCCCCCACGAGGTGGGGGGTGGCGAAGACCGGCGGGGAGCTCTCCTGGTAGCGGCTGGCGCTCATCTCCTCGGTGGTGGTCAGCCGGTAGG
>CAZYJP010000463.1:968-2155 GCA_964647795.1 uncultured Thermodesulfobacteriota bacterium | reverse complement strand
CCGGCCCTAGGGCCAGGACCGCCCCGAGGAGCAGGAGGCTGCGGAGCGCCCCCGAGAGGCGGGTCCGGCCTCCGGCCCGGTAGTTGGCGAGACTCCTCGGCAGCGAGCCGGCGCTCGGTAGGGCGCCGAAAAGAGAGCAGCAAAGATTCCCCAGCCCCTGCCCCAGGACCTCGCGGTCGCTGTCGTGGCGGTCTCCGGTGACGTTGTCGCAGGCCGCCGCACTGAGCAGGGACTCCAGCGCCCCGATGAGACCCAGGAACACCCCCGAGGCCAACAAGGCCGGCAGCAGCCGGGCGAAATCCACGTCTCCCGCCAGGCCGAACAGATCCGCAGCCGCCCGCGGCCAGGGCACCTGGAACCGGATCTCCCCGATCAGAGGTCCGAGCTCTGAAGGGCCCGCGACCGCGCGTAGGACATAGTAGAGCGCGGAGCCCGCAGCCAGGCTGACGAGGGACGCCGGAACCCTCCGGACGAACCGCTTGGAGAGGAACACTGCGGCCAGGGTCGCGCAGCCCACCACAAAGGTCAGGGGCTGAAGCGCTGCCGGTCGGGACAGAAGCTCGGGGAAGGAGACGTCGCGGGGGATCCCGGCCAGGGGCCGGAGCTGGCTGGCGACGAGGACCCAGCCGATGCCGTTCATGAAACCGGCGATCACCGGGTACGGGACGTACTTGACCAGGTTTCCCAGCTTCAAGACCCCGAGCAGAAGCTGCACCAAGCCGCCCACGAGCACGCACAGGGACGCGAGGGCCACCACAGCCGCGGCTCGGTCTGCGCCGGCTGCAGCGAGGTGCGGGCTCGCGGCGAGCGTCGCCACGGCCGACGCCGTCACCAGGGTCAGGGGCGCCTTCGGACCCGAGATCTGGATCGGCGATCCCCCGAAGAGGGCGGCGACAAGGCCGCCGAAAACGGCGGAGTACAGACCGAGGAGCGCGGCCTGCGGAGCGAACTCCACCCCCAGGGGGGCGAACGCGACGAGGCCGTAGCCGACGGACTGGGGAAGGGTGATCACGGCGGCCGAGAGGGCCCCCGAGAGATCCCCCCGAACGCGGGACGGAAGAGTCGGGCCCGCTCCCGTCGGCAGCTCCCCCGCTGAACTGCTCCTGGTGGCGACAGGCGTGGTCAAGGCCTACGGAGCGGTCGTCGCACTGCGGGACGCTTCGCTGGCGGTGCGCCCGGGCGAGGTG
>CAZYJP010000463.1:0-958 GCA_964647795.1 uncultured Thermodesulfobacteriota bacterium | reverse complement strand
GCCGGACTCTCTCGGGTTCAAGGCCCCCTGTGCCTCATGGCTCGGCACTCCCTTCCCGGCTCACGAAGACCTCGGGACGCGGCGTCGGGCCGCCCCGGCTCTCCGGGTCCCTTTCGGTTCCTTTCGCGGGGGCCCGTGCCGCCCCCACCAAGACGGGACGGCGCCCTTCAGTATGAGGCCGAGGCTCACTGCCCAGTATACAGCACAGAGCCCCAGAAGGGGCCTCCAGCCGGAAACATCCAGCCGAAAACAGGGAACGAGCCCCGATCCTTGACGCAGCGGCCGCGCACTCCCCACAGCGCGATGGCGGCGAGGGCTCCGGCCAGGAGAAGCGTTCCGATCTGGAGGACGGCCAGCAGCGACACCCCGCCCGGCACGAAGAGCTCCCCGAAGGATCCGGGTTCCGCGCCGATCCACAGGGTGGCAAGGAACGGTGCGTTCCCGAGGTGAAAGGCGCTAGCCGGGCCCCAGGCCAGCACCATCGCCAACACCGCCGCCGCTGTCAGCGTACACACGGGCCTTTCGCACGGCGGGTCCCCCGGGCCTGCGGCCAGGTCATGGGATTCGGTTCCCCACCCGCCGATCCTGTGCGGCGGGGTCACACCCAGAGCGCCACTGCCACGGCGCAGAACAGGGCCGGCATGAGGTTTCCCGTGCGGATCTCGGCGAGACCCAGCAGGTTGACCCGGATACCCAGGATGAGGAGCCCGCCGGTGCCCGAGACGGCGTCGTCCCGTCCTGGATGGACCCGACGATCATCATCGCACCCGTGCAGTAGAGGATCGAGAGGGACCGGGATGATACGCGCCGTGCCGGTTTGTAGCCAGGGCCCCGGAGGCCCATGAGAACCGGGAATGTGCACAAGGCGCCAAGCTTTCGGGCGGGCCGGGGGCCTCCCCCGAGGCAGCGCAGGCGGCCTTGCGGGTGCACTCTGGGACCGGGAATGCCCTTCCCTTCC
>CAZYJP010000462.1:0-2158 GCA_964647795.1 uncultured Thermodesulfobacteriota bacterium | reverse complement strand
TCGCCGGGCCAGGAAAACGAGTAGCGCTCCGGCGCCGGGACGAGCTCCCCCAGGGTCACCCGCCGCCAGTCATCCGCTCCAGACACCGCTCTGCCTCCTGCCGCGAGTGGCGAAACACGGCGGCCCGCCCGGCTTCTCCCCTCTTCTCCGCACCGAGGGCCACCACCTCGGCCTTGCGCGCCAGCTCCTCCAGGGCACGGGCCCGGTACTCGGGCCGGATCTCCGAGTCCAGGGCGATCTTCCACAGGGCGCGGACACGGAACCGGTCGAGCCCCCAGTGCTCTCGGGAGAGCTGGCCGGGGTGCCCGTTGCGCTTCACCGTGAGGCGCTCGGGGAGGAGGAGCACCGGGTGCGCGGCGGTCAGGCGAAGCCAGAGGTCGTAGTCTTCGCACGCCGGGAGGGTCTCGTCGAACCCGCCCAGGGCCTCGAAGACCGCCCTCCGCAGGAGGATCGACGAGGGGCTGATGAGGCACAGGGGGAGGCACGCAGGAAAGATCCAGCCCCCGCGCTTGGCGTGGATCTTCCGGGGGTTGGCCCAACGGCCCTGCCGGTACCAGATCTCCTCGGTGTGACAGGCGGCCCAGCCGGGGGGCTCGCCGGCGGCCGCGAGCTGGCGCTCGAGCTTGGGCGGGAACCAGAGGTCGTCGGAGTCGAGGAAGGCCACCCACTCCCCCGAGGTCTCCCGCACCCCGCGATTGCGGGCCGCGCTGACCCCGCGGTTCCCCTGCCGCACGACCCGCAGCCGAGGGTCCGGGAAGAGCGCCTCCACGTGGTCGGCGGTCGCGTCGGTGCTCCCGTCGTCCACGACCACCAGCTCCAGCTCGCTCCAGGTCTGAGCCAGCACGCTCGCCACCGCCTCGGCGGTGAGCTCGCGGCGGTCTCGGGTGGGGATGACCACCGATACCCGGGGCGCGATCAGGCGCACACTCGTAGCGAGGCCCGCCCCAGATCGTCGAGGCGTGAGCGGGCCGGGGGCCTCCCCTTCGGCGGCGCAGGATCCCGTGACCTTGTGGACAGTCCGTTACATTCCAGCGGGGCCGGGAAGGACGTCCTTTGTCCGCCGGGGCGTCGCCAAAGCCGCCTGCCCCGGCTACGGGGAGACCCCCAGCCCGCCCGAAAACGTGACGCATGATGCATGATTTCAGGTCCTCGAGGACTTCTAGCGCGCCCAGCGCTCCAGGAGCTTCCCCCCGGTGAGGTCCGCGAAGAACCCCTCGGTCCCCTCCACGACCCGCCCTCCCCCGTGAGCCAGGTTGTAGCCCGCCACCGCCCCCTGGCGGGCCGCGCTGGCCCAGCCGAAGTTCACCCGGTGCCAGTTGCCCTCGCTGTCGAAGACCCGGGCGACGTCCCCGGCGGCGAAGATGTTGTCGAAGTTGGTGCGGAGCTCGCGGTCGACCACCACGCCCTGGTCCAGCACGACCCCGCTGCCGTCCAGGTACTCCACCGACGGCACGAGCTCGCGGGCCTCGCAGACCAGGCCCACGTCGATGGTGCGGCGGCTCGAGGTGATCACCCGGTACCCCTCGCCGTTGAGATCGAGCACGTCCAGCACCGCTTCGTCGAAGAGCACCTCGACCTTCTCGGCGAGGAGCTTCTGGACCACGTCGGACCGGGCCACCGGAGAGCACGGACTCCAGAAGCGGGTGTGGGTGGTGAGGTAGACCACGCGGCAGCCGCGCTGGGCGAAGGCCCGCACCACCTCCAGGCCGGTGTGCCCCTCACCCGAGACGAGGACCCAGGCGTCGCGGGGCAGCCCCAGTCGCGTGAGCCGGACCGCATCGCTGTAGCAGGCCAGGGTGTGGACCTTGTTCCTCAGCCGGGCGGCATAGTCGGCGAGCCGCGGGGTGGAGCCGCTGGCCAGGAGGAGGCGGTCGAAGTAGAGGCTGGTCCCCTCGGAGAGGAGCAGGCGGGACTCATGGGGAAAGAGCCGGTAGACCCGCCTCCCCCCACGGATCGTGATCCCAGGGTCGCCCACGAGGTCCGGGTCCTGGACGACGAGCTCCCCCCGGCCCAGGGTACCGGCCACGAAGTCGGCCAGGGCGGGGCGCAGGTAGATCGGCGTGAACTCCCGAGAGACCAGGGTGATCTCCCCCTTGGGGTCCTGGCGCCGCGCCTCGGCGGCCGCGGCCCTGCCGGCCGGGCCGCACCCCAGGATGAC
>CAZYJP010000461.1:0-2165 GCA_964647795.1 uncultured Thermodesulfobacteriota bacterium | reverse complement strand
CCGCGTACATGGAGGCCAGCAGCGGCGTCAGGGGCCCCTGGGGCGCCTCCAGGGGCGCCCGCGCGGAGGCGAACTCGCTGCGGTCCGCGATGTGTGCCTCCACCTCCCGCCGGGCACTCCGGGCCGCCTCCAGAGCCTCTCCAGAGAGGTCACGGTCCGCCCGGAGATAGAGGTCCGTGGTGCCCACGCAGACCCGGAACGCCGTGCGAGGCCCCTCGGTCCCATCGAAGGACCGGTACGTCCGCTCCCCCCACCCGCTCATGACGGTGACCGGTGAACGGTGACGAGTGACTCACGCCTCTCCATCACCCCGTCTCATCACGCCCCTTCATCACGCTCTTCTGTTGCAGTCCCTCATCACCCGGCTTCTCCCGCCCCATGCTCTCCGCCTTCTGTCCCGTCCACTGGGCGGTGGGAAGGGGCACCTGGGGCTCGCCGAGAGTGAAGCGGCCCGAGCCGACCCACTCCTTGAGGAGCCCCGCGATCTCACGGGCCCTGGAAATGCTCGAGAGCGGTGCGGCCGGCACCTCCTTGCCCCGCACCGTGATCGTCCCGGCCTGGAGGTCGGCGTAGGTGACCTCCCCCAAGGGCGCTCCTTCCCCCTGGGGGTAGTCCCGGCCGTAGTCTACCACCGGGCAGGTGATCTCCTCGTTGGAGACCCCGGTCAGCCACGCCAACTCCTCGTGGAGCACCGGGATCGGGACGCCCAGCCCCACCATCAGGCTCGTGCCGTACCCCACCAGGCTGGCCCCGCGGAGAAACCGGGGGTTCATCTCCTTGAGGTCCCCCGTGACCATGAGGGTGCCCGCCCCCCCCCGGGGGACACCCCTGGCGTTGCGGGCGGTCGTCGGGGCGTGCTGGGTGCCCGCCCAGGAGATCACCCCCGCGGCCCCGCCGAGGAAGATCCGGGTGCCGGTGCCGAGGGTCCAGTAATAGGGGTCGTTGAGCAGGGGGCTGAGCTCCCCGGCGGAGGAAAAGGTGGCATTGGCCATGCGCGGCCGGAGCACTCCCATGTAGGTGTAGATCGTCCGGTCCGAGAGGTTCACCGCGCAATTGTAATTCTGGTAGGCGTTGCGGGGGTTCACCAGCAGGGCATCCCGGAAGTCCGTCAGGCGCATCTCGGCGCGGTGCTCCCGAAGGGGGTAGCAGTCCGTGCCGTAGGAGAGGGCCCGAAGGCTCACCTTGCGGCCTGCCGCGAGGTCCTCGATCACGTGGCCGCCCCCGTAGGCGAATCGCCCCGGGTGAACCCGGTTGAGGGGGTCCTCCTCCGCGACTTGGGTGGCGCCCACGTAACAGTCCACTGCGGCCACCCCCGCGTAGGCCTCCACCTCGTTGAGCCAGACCTTCGAGGCCTTCATCTTGGGCTTGGTGTGCCCGAAGTTGAGGAAGGCCCCGGACGAGCACATGGTGCCGAAGGTGCCCGTGGTGACCACGTCCACCCGCCTTGCAGCCGCCTTCGGCCCCTCGCCGCGCACGACCTCCACCATCTCCTCGGCGGTGACCACCACGGCCTTGCCCGAGCGGATCTTCTCGTTGATCTCCTGAATCGTCTTCCGGACAGGGGGGCGGTCGGACATGGGCGCTCTCTTCCTCCTGGTTTCCGCACAGCAGGCCTCGACAGGCCGAGTCTCCCCTAAGTGGGGCCCTGAGGTCCAGGGGGCACGACGGCGGGAACTCGCGTCACGCGCGCGCCCCTTCACCTCCTGGCCTACAACCCAGGGTCTGGGGTACCATTCGGGTCATGAGCCCTGACGAGCGTCGCTGCCTCCTCGACGATCTGCACTGCGGCCGGACCTCGCGAAACCGGGATCTGGAGCGCTTCGGCCGGCCCGAGTACCGGAGCGTGCTCTCCGGTTACCGGAGGGTCAAGACGTTGCTGGGCGAGGCGGGGCGGCCGGGGGTCCGGTTTCGGGCACGGTGGCTCGGGGGCGGTGAGCGACTCGCCGTGGCCGTGGAGGATGGGAAGCTCCGCTACCGGCGGATCGTCTTCCTCTCTCCCTGGGAGGCCGCGTTCCTGGCGTCGGTCGCCGGCGCGGCAGCAGGGCTTCCCCTCCCGGCCCCGCGGGGGCCCTGATGGCCCCCCCGGCCGAGCGCTCGTACCTCGATTGGAACGCTTCGGCGCCCCTGCGTCCTTTCGGGTTGCGGCGATGCCAACGCCTCGATTG
>CAZYJP010000460.1:0-2168 GCA_964647795.1 uncultured Thermodesulfobacteriota bacterium | reverse complement strand
ACCTGGAAAATAATCCCTCAAGGCCGTGCCGCGCGGAACTCACCCCCTGGAAGTGTCTCCGGGCTCTTGAAGAGAAACTCCACCCGCCGGTTTCGGGCCCGGCCCTCCGGGCTCGTGTTGGTGTCGATGGGCCGGCTCTCGGCGAACCCAACCGCCACCAGGCGCCGGGGGTCGACGCCCTCCCGCACCAGGTGGCGCAGGGCGGCTGCCGCCCGTGCGGAGCTGAGCTCCCAGTTGCTGGGGAACTGGGCCGTCTCGATGGGCACCGAGTCGGTGTGCCCGAGGATGTAGAGGTCGAACACGTACCTCTGGAGCAGCCCCCCCACCCGCGCCATGATCTCGGCGGCTTCAGGCCGAAGCTGGGCCGATCCCGACGGAAAGAGAAGCCTCCCGTCGACCCTTACGGTGACGCCCTCCCCCTCTTCCCCTGGGAAGACCTCGGCGGCGGCCTCGAGCTCCTGAAAGAGGGCCTGGATGATGATGAGGGCCTGCTCCATGGGGGGAGAGTGGGTCGCCTCGTGGTGGGCTCGTGACCTGGAATCCTGCTGGCCCTGGTGCATGGCGAGGTCGAGGGCTGTGGTGGAGCGGGCCATGTAGTCGCCCATCGTCTGTTTCTGCACGCCGAAGGCGTCCTTGACGCTGCCGAGCATCTCCCGGAACTTCTGGGTGTCCACGTTGGCAAACGAAAGGAGCAGGACGAAGAACGTGAGGAGAAGGATCGCCAAGTCGGCAAAGGTCGCCGTCCACGCCGGCGCCCCCCCCTCCCGCTCCTCTCCTTCGCCCTGCCTCAGCAACTGATCGAGGTTCACGGTCTAGGCCGCCTCTTCCGTCGCCATCGCGCCAAGGGACCCGTCGCGCTTGTCGCGGCGCAGGGTGGGAGCCACGAAGGCCTCGAGCTTGTCCTTGAGAATCTTGGGGTTGGCCCCCTGCATGATGGAAATGATCCCCTCGGTCACCACCTGCTTCGCCAGGGCTTCCTCCCGACTGCGAAACTCGAGCTTGTTGGCGATGGGCAGGCACACCAGATTGGCGATGAGGGCCCCGTAGAACGTCGTGAGCAGCGCGACGGCCATGGACGGGCCGATCGAGGACGGGTCGTCGAGGGTGCGCAACATCTGCACCAGGCCGATCAAGGTGCCGATCAGCCCGAAGGCGGGCCCCATGGCGCCCATCTGGCGAAACACCTTCTGACCGATGGCGTGGCGCTGCTTGGTGAAGCTCACGTCCGTGGCCATGATGAACCGGATGAGCTCCTCCTCGTTGCCGTCCACGGCGAGTTGGATGCCCTTTTTCAGGAAGGGGTTCCGAATGTCCTTCTCGGCCTCCTCCAGGGCCAGGATCCCGTTGGTGCGCGCCAGTCGGGAGAGGCTCACCATCTGGTCGATGATCGCGTCGAGGTTCCAGGGGTCCTCCCGAAAGGCCTTCACGGCCACCTGGATCGACCCGACGACCGTCCGAAGCGGGAACATGATGAAGGTCACGGCAGTGACGCCGCCCACCACGAGAAGCAGCGCCGGCACGTCCACGAAGGCCAGGGGCGCTCCCCCGAGCAGCAGCGCGGAGACAATCAGTCCCACTCCGGCGGCGAGACCGATGATGGTGGCAAGATCCATGGACTCCTCCTGGGGCTTCCAGCCGGGCAGACCCGTTTCAGCCCACTCATCGGCACGCCCGTGGCGGACTTGAGAGGTCTTTTCGGTTGCGGCCCCGGAGCAACCGTGCTGTAGTGCGGGCCAATAACTCCGGCAGCCCCGACCTGCCCACCCACCAGGAGGAAAGGCATGGACGGTGTTCCATCCCCGGCCGAAAAAGGCAGCCTGGCGTTTTTTGCCGCGTGGCTGCTCCTCCACGAAAAAGCCGACGACTGGATCCGCGACGCCCTGCGGCGTGCGAGGGAAACCCCCCAGGACGTGAGGCAGCAGTACCAGAGCTTCCTCCTGGCGGTGGAAGAGGAGAAGGAATCCCTCAAGGGGATCCTCTCCGAGGCGTTCACCGCCGAGATCCGGCAGATGGGGTTTCTGCACCGGGACGACGGAGCCGACCTGCGCGCCGAGGTGGAGGACCTGAGAAGCCGGCTCCGGGGACTCGAGGAGAAGCTGGAGAGATTCGCCGGCCGTGGGAAGGGGTGAGGCGGCCGGCCGCCTGGCCGTCGTCCTGATCGTGCTGGC
>CAZYJP010000459.1:0-2177 GCA_964647795.1 uncultured Thermodesulfobacteriota bacterium | reverse complement strand
GACCGACCGGGTGGACGCCCGGCGTGTCTACCTCGCCGGTGCGGCGGCGGGCGCACTGGCGTCCGGGGGTTTCGCGGTGTGGGTCGACGGGTTCTGGTCCGCCCTGCTCTTTCGCGCCCTGGGGGGTGTGGGGCTGGCGGGCACCTTCATTCCCGGCCTCAAGGCCCTGGTGGATCGACTGGAGCCCGGTGCCCAGGGACGGGGGGTCGCCTACTACACTGCCGCCTTCGGCTTGGGTACGGGCCTCTCGTTCTATGCCGCAGGGCAGATCGGGGAGTGGGCTGGCTGGCGCTGGGCGTTTGGGGCGGCCGCGGTCGGTTGTCTGACAGCCCTCGCCCTGGCCGCGGTCGCCCTTCGGCCGAAGCCCCCGCCCCAGGACACCCCGGCCCCGCTTCTCGACTTCCGGCCCGTGCTTCGCAACCGCGAGGCGGTGGCGCACATTCTGGCTTACGCGAGCCATACCTGGGAGCTCTTCGCTTTCCGCTCCTGGGCAGTTGCTTTTCTCTCTTTCGCTGCGAGCCTGCACGGGACAGAGCCCGTGTGGACCCCGGCCACGGTGGCTGCGGTCGGAGGGGTGCTTGCCACCGGGGCCAACGTGTGCGGGGGAGAGCTGGCCATCCGGTTCGGTCGCAGGCGGGTCCTCACCGCCATCATGGGCAGTTCCGCCCTCTTCGGCGCCGGCCTCGGGTTCGCAGCCGGGCTACCCTACCCGGCCGTGGCAGTCCTGGTCGTGGTCTACAACCTTCTCGTACAGGGGGACTCCTCGGCCCTGCACATGGGGACCGTCGCCAGTGCGCCCCCAGACCGCCGGGGCACGACCATGGCGCTGCAATCCGTGGCGGGGTTCGCCACGGCATCCCTGGGGCCTCTGGCCGTGGGGGTGGTGCTGGACGCCACCGGAGGGGGAACGACCACTGCGTCCTGGGCGGCGGCCTTCCTGACCATGTGCTCGGGGGTTGCGCTGGGTCCGCTATTTCTTCGCCTGAGGCGCCCCTCGGACCCAGCGGGCGCGGCCGGCTGGAAGTAAGACGGCCCCCGTTGCTTTCGGGATTCCCCCATCCCGAGGGGGAGCTCTCAACGCACCCCCCGGGGCTTCCACAGTTTCTCGTGGCGCCGGTCCCAAAAGGCCGGTTTCTCTGCAGCGGCGAGGGCATCTCCGGCGATCACGAGTGCCAGCGCCGGCTCTCGGCCCTTCGACGCAAGGGCGAAGGGGTCCCTGTCTCCCACCGCGGCGCAGATGGAGTCCAGGGTGCCGACGGTCACCCTCTCGTCCGGGCAGGAGACCCGCTCGAGCACCGCGATGGGCGCGTCGGCACCGAACCCCGCCCGGAGCTCTGCGGTGAGGTCAGGCAGGGGGAGGTCGTTCATGTAGATCACCAGAGTGTGGCCGGGACGTGCGTATTCTCGCAATCGAACCCGCCCGCCGGACCGAGTGTGGGCCCGGGGGCTGGTGAGAACCGTCGCGTGGGCCACCCCCGCCACGTCGAACCCTCTCTTGAGCAGGGCCGCGGCAGCGGCATGGGCACCCACGCCCGGGATGACCCGCCCGCTTTCCCCGAAGTGGGCCACATAGGACTGGAATGGACAAAACGAACTGAAGTCTCCCGGGATGAGGAAGGCGACCGGGCCCCGGGGCAGGCGATCGTCCACCCAGGCCACGACTTCTGCGTGGGTCATGGGGAACGGGCTGGCCACCTCCTTTCCAACCAGGAGGGAGGCGAAACTTTCCTGAAACGTGGCCGGAGCGAGAACCGCGGGGCAGGCACGCAGCGCTTCGGCCCCAGCCAGGGTGAGAAGTCCGGGGTGGCCGGGTCCGGCACCGATGAATTCGACCCGGTGCACCCTGTCAGCCACCGAAGAGCCGGGAGAAGAAACCCTTCTTGGGCGGTTGTTCCGGGGCCTGCTCCTCGACGGCCTCTTCATCTGTCTTCGTGTAGATCTTGCCGAGGGACACCGGGCCGGCGGACCGGTCTTGGACCCGGAGCTGGACGTGAAGGTCCACCCCGTCTGCCCCGGCAGGGACTTGAAACCGCACGGGTACGCACAGGGTGAGGCTCACTTCACCGGAGCCGGGAAGGCGCAGGAGCATCGCCGCTTCGGCGATGCCTTGCTTTTTCGCGGCCGTTGGCGCAGCCGCGGATGGCACGCCTTCGGCAGGGCGCGCAGCCGCGCTCGGA
>CAZYJP010000458.1:0-2192 GCA_964647795.1 uncultured Thermodesulfobacteriota bacterium | reverse complement strand
GAGAGGAGGTCCGGATGTAGACCGCAACTCGGATGGGTCGTGGGCGATGGACGAACGGGACTCCGACGGGGGCTCCCGACCCCGGGTCCTGTGCGTCTGCGGCCGGCAAGGCACGGACCGGAGGTTGGGCAGCCCGCGGCGCTCAGCGGCTCTGGGCGAACCGCCGGAACAGCGCCCACGCCAGCAGCACGACCCCCGCGATGACGAGCAGGTGCACCAGGCCTGCGGCCACCCGTACCACGAGCCACAGGAGTGCCCAGAGGGCGACGAGGGCGATTCCAAGCACTACCAGGGCCCGTAGCATGCCGGTCCTCCAGGGGGCGGGGGCCTGCCCGATCCTTAGCCGGGGCTCGCCCCGATGTGCCTCAAGAACCGTTCCAGGCCGGCGCGGGCTCCGTTCCACCTTCGGCGGCGCCGAGGCGCCGCGCGTACCAGCGCACCCAACCGTCCGACCAGCCCAGCAGCCGGGCGGTGCGGGTGATCCGCACCACGTCGGTGCGGGAGATCTTCACCTCCTCCCTGAAGACGCGGGGGTTTCCGCGGCTCAGGGCGAGCGTGCGCACGGCGAAGAGGTAGGGAAGGAGGCAGAAGACCCTGATGCCGTGATGCCGCCGGGGCAGGTGGGCGATGTAGCGTCGGGCGGCGGCCAGGTGTCGGTCGGCCTTGCGCACGAGGCGGGCGAGGACGGCCTCCCGGGCGGAGCGCTCCCACCCCCCCTCGCCCGTGAGCCACGGCGAACCCGATTCGGCCGCGAAGCTCCTGGGAACGAACACCCAGCCCCGCTCCCGGTCGACCGGGAGGCCGCGGATGACGTTGACCGTCTGGAGCGCCAGGCCGAACTCGCGCCCCAGCGCCATCATCTCCTCCCTGCTGCGGGCGACCGCGGGGACGTCGAGGGCGAAGAGCTCGGTGAGGAGCCATCCGACCCGGCCGGCGACCTCGTGCATGTAGTCGTCCAGGTCCGCCTCTTCGGCCATGTCCGGCCCCCGCGCCGCCCAGCGGGCCATGCCGAGGGTGGAGTCCCGAACGTGTCTGCGGACGATCCTGCGCGCCTCCGGCCGGTACCGCCGGAAGGCCGCGAGCACCTGGCGCACGTTCCTGGCGACGAGGGCGTCGGGCCCCTCCCCGGACTCCTCGAGGATGCATGCCTCCAGCTCGTCCACCGGGGCCCTGTCCGCCAGCACCTCCGCCCAGGACTCCAGCAGCAGCACCTTCCGCCCGGGCTCGATGGACGGCTCGTCCTCGAGGTAGTCGGAGACCCGGAGAAGGAGGTACGCCACCTCCACCTCCCCCCTGAGCGGATGGGGGAGCAGGTCTATGCCGATGGCGAACGTACGGCTGGCCGCGTGAAGGAGCTCGTTCAGGCTCGGCATGCCGTTGAAGCTAACCCCGGGGCCCTCCGGCGAAACCCCGTTGACGCCGCCCGGTGCCGCCTCGGGGCCCCCCACAGGCTTTGAGGCTGCTTGACACGCGAGTAGCCTCTTCTATTATTGTCCACCGGACAGTGTTAGCACTCACCACCGGCGAGTGATAACAGCCGGTGGATTCCACTAGCAGGGCACCACCACGGGATCCTCAAATCATCCAAGGAGGAAGGCGCATGGCAACCCAGGCCGCCACCAAGATCCAGCCGTTGGCGGATCGTGTCGTCGTGAAAGCCCTCGAGGAGTCGGAGCAGATGCGCGGGGGGCTGTACATCCCCGACACGGCCAAGGAGAAGCCCCAGCAGGGCGAGGTCATCGCCGTGGGGCCGGGGAAGGTGAACGACGACGGCAGCCGGCTCGAGCCCGAGGTGAAGATCGGGGACCGGGTCCTCTACGGGAAGTACAGCGGGACCGAGGTCAAAGTGGAGAGTGAGGACTACCTCATCCTCCGCGAGTCCGACGTCCTCGCCATCATCAAGTGACCTCGGGAACCCGAGCATAGCGAAGAGAACAGGAGCCAGACGATGGCAGCGAAAGAGCTCGACTTCGACGTAGACGCGCGTGCTCGCCTCAAGACCGGCGTCGACAAGCTCGCCCAGGCCGTGCGGGTGACCCTCGGCCCGAAGGGGCGCAACGTGGTGCTCGACCGGAAGTTCGGCTCTCCCACGGTGACCAAGGACGGTGTGACGGTCGCCAAGGAGATCGAGCTGGAAGACCCGGTCGAGAACATGGGCGCCCAGATGGTCAAGGAGGTCGCCACCAAGACGT
>CAZYJP010000457.1:0-2196 GCA_964647795.1 uncultured Thermodesulfobacteriota bacterium | reverse complement strand
TCCGCCTTGCTCCGCCCAAAACGCTGCATCGAACATGGTCGAGATGCCCTGCCGCCCGGCGGAGTTCGGCTCGGAGCATGCCCTGGGCGAGGGCGTGGTGGTCGCGGCCCGGGAGCGCGCCTTGGAGCTCCCGCCTGCACGGAACTTCGAGGCCGTGCCGGGCAAGGGGGTGGGTGCCGAGGTGGGAGGCAGGCGGGTCCTGGTGGGCACCGACCGGTTCCTGGCGGAACAGGGCGTGGACCCGGAACCTCTTCGTTCCGCCAAGGAGCGTTTCGAAGGGGAGGGGAAGACGGCCCTGTGTGTGGCGGTGGACGGGAAACCGGCCGGGGTGCTCGCCGTTGCCGACACCCTCAAGGAACACTCGGCGGAGGCCGTGGCCGCCCTCAAGCGCATGGGCGTGGAGGTGCTGCTCCTCACCGGCGACAACCGGCGCACCGCCGAGGCCATCGGCCGCCAGGTCGGGATCGAGCGGGTCCTGGCCGAGGTGCTCCCGGCGGACAAGGCCAGGGAAGTGCAAAAGCTCCAGGCCGAGGGGCTCACCGTGGCCATGGTGGGGGACGGCATCAACGACGCCCCCGCGCTCACCCAGGCCGACGTGGGCATCGCCATCGGCACGGGCACCGACGTCGCGATCGAGTCCGCCGACATCGTGCTGGTGAAGGACGACCTGCGCGACGTGGTGCGGGCCATGGACCTGAGCCGGTACACCATGCGCAAGATCCGGCAGAACCTCTTCTGGGCCTTCGTGTACAACACCGTGGGCATCCCCATCGCCGCCGGGGTCCTCTACCCCGTCACCGGCTGGCTCCTCAACCCCATGATCGCGGGCGCGGCCATGGCCTTCTCGAGCGTGTCCGTGGTGACCAATTCGCTGCTCATGCGCCGGTACCGGCCCGCCGCGTAGCCCCCTGACGGCCTCGCCGCAGGGGAGGGCCCCCCCCCGGTCCCCGCTTCTCGACCGAGAAGTGCCAGGGCCGGCGTAGGGAAGCGCAGGGAGAGGGAGCGCCGTTCCGGGGAAACTGCCTTGAAACCTGGGGGGCTTGCTGCTAGGTTCGGCCTCAAGGTGCAACATGTCCGCGCTCCGAAGGCCCGGGGGAGATCCATGGCACATCCGCAGACGGATCCCGCCCGCCGGTATACGTACGGCGACTACCTCGGCTGGCCCGAGGGAGAGCGGTGGGAGCTCATTGAGGGGGTGCCCTTCGACATGACGCCGGCGCCTTCGCGGCGGCACCAGCATTTGCTCACCCGACTCGCTGTCCCCATCGGTTCGTATTTGGAAGGAAAGCCCTGTGAGCTCTACCTGGCCCCCTTCGACGTACGGCTACCCAGGGTGGACGAGAGGGCGGAGGAGGTCGACACGGTCGTCCAGCCCGACCTCGTGGTGGTCTGCGACCCGGCAAAGCTCGACGACCGGGGGTGCCGGGGGGCGCCGGACTGGGTGATCGAGATCCTTTCTCCGTCCACCGCGGCGCGGGATCACATCGAGAAGCTGGCCCTCTACGAGAAGCACGGAGTGCGGGAGTACTGGCTCGTCCACCCCACGGACCGCGTGGTGATGGTTTACCGGCAGGAAGAGGGGGGCCGGTACCGAGCCCCGGCGGTCTACTCCGCGGAGCACCAGGTACCGGTAGGGATCTTCGAGGGTTTCCTCCTGGACCTGCGGCGGGTCTTCGCTGGGACGCCCGGCTGAAGGTTCTCGAAGAGACCGCGGGGCCAGGAACCGGGAGCGCGACGGAGCTGCCCACCTCCCGACGCTTCGCACTGGGCGCCCTCTCTCCCCGGAGGTATCGCCGAAACACCCCCCGAGGTATCGGATGAACGTTCGCGAATTGCGCATCTACGGAGTGTACGAGCAGGCCGAGGACGGCCGGTACATGCTGCGGACCAAGGTGCCGGGGGGGGTCCTCTCCGCCGTGCAGGCCGAGGCGGCCTCGGAGCTCGCCGAGAAGTTCGGGAACGGCGTGGTGCACCTGACGACGCGGATGAGCCTCGAGTTCCATGAGCTCGAAGCGTCGGACCTCCCGCACGCCCTCGAGGCGCTGCGCGGCTGCGGTCTCACCTCCCGGGGGGCTTGCGGCGGCGCCGTGCGGGGCGTGGCGGTGAGCACCCCGTTCTCGCTCGGCAGCGCCCGGGCTCAGGACCTGGCCCGCCGCATCCACGGGCATTTCACCGGGAACCCCGAGTTCGAGGGGT
>CAZYJP010000456.1:0-2204 GCA_964647795.1 uncultured Thermodesulfobacteriota bacterium | reverse complement strand
ATCAACAACCTGTATTCGTCGCGTTAACGGCCCCCGGCCTGCCGGCAGACCGGATCTGGCTCCACGGTGACCGGGAGTCCCTTGCCGCGGCCGTCTTCGGCCGCCTGCACGCGGGCGACTGGGTCCTGGTGAAGGGGAGCCGCGCCCTGGGGCTGGAAGCGGTCGCGGACACCCTCTCCGGCTGGGAAGGGGAATCATGAGGAGCGCACCGAGCGCCATGCACAGGCCGAAGCCCCGGAGGACCGCATGATCTACCGGCTTCTCTATGCGTTCCAGGACACCTTCGGCGCCCTGAACGTCTTTCGCTACATCACGTTCCGGTCCGTGGTGGGCATGCTCACGGCCCTCCTCCTGGCGCTCCTCCTGGGCCCCCGGGTGATCAGGGCGCTGCGCAGGCTCAAGATGGGCCAGTCGGTGCGTGACGACGGCCCCCAGTCCCACCTGGCCAAGCAGGGCACCCCCACCATGGGCGGGATCCTGATCCTGCTCTCCCTGGGGATTTCCACCCTCGCCTGGGCAGATCCGGCCACCCCGTCCGTCTGGATCGTGCTGGGGGTGACCCTCGGCTTCGGAGGGGTTGGGTTCGCGGACGACTATCTCAAGGTCACCCTCCGCAACGCCAAGGGGCTCTCGGCTCGGGTGAAGTTCTGGTCCCTGGTTGCGATTGCGACCGCCGGGTGCCTCGCCCTCTGGGGAACCCCCGGCTTCGACACCCGGCTGGCGGTCCCGTTCTTCAAGGACATTCGGCCGGATCTCGGGTGGCTCTACCTGCCGTTCGCGATCTTCGTGGTGGTCGGCGCCGGAAACGCGGTGAACCTCACGGACGGGCTCGACGGCCTGGCCATCGGCCCGGTGATCACCGCGAGCATCACCTACCTGCTCTTCTCCTACGCCGCGGGGCACGCCCGGATCGCCGAGTACCTCCAGATCCCCTTCGTCTCGGGTGCAGGCGAGTTGAGCGTCTTCTGCGCGGCCATGGCCGGAGCCGCCCTGGGGTTTCTCTGGTACAACGCCTACCCGGCCCAGATGTTCATGGGCGACGTTGGGGCGCTGGCCCTGGGGGGCGCCCTGGGCATGATCGCAGTGGTGACCAAGTTCGAGATCGTGCTCGCCTTGGTGGGCGGGGTCTTCGTGCTGGAAACCGTGAGCGTCATGCTCCAGGTGGCTTCCTTCAAGACCCGGGGCAAGCGGATCTTCCGCATGGCCCCCATCCACCACCACTTCGAGCTCAAGGGCTGGGCCGAACCCAAGATCATCGTGCGGTTCTGGATCATCTCCATCATCCTGGCCCTCCTGGGCCTCTCCACGCTCAAGCTGAGGTGACGATGGAGCTGCGGGGCCGGAGGGCGGTGGTGCTGGGAGCCGGGGTGAGCGGGCGGGCCGCCGCCCGCTTCCTCCAAGCTCGGGGTGCGGCCGTGGACCTCCACGACGACACCCACCGGGAACACCTGCATCCGGATGCCGCGGCACTGGAAACGTTGGGGGTGCGGCTCCTGCCGGGGGCAGCGCCCCTCGACCCGGCCGGTTACGATCTCGCGGTCCTGAGCCCCGGCATCTCGATCCACGCCCCTCGGGTCCGGGCCTTGGTCGAGGCCGGGGTGGAGGTGACCGGGGAGATCGAGCTCGCCGCCCGGTTTCTCACAGCCCCGTTGCTGGCGGTCACGGGCACCAACGGCAAGACCACCGTGACCGAGCTCCTCGGAGACGTGCTCCGAGCCGCCGGGAGGCGGGTCTTCGTGGGCGGCAACCTGGGAACCCCCCTGGTGGAGGCGGTGGGAGACGACTGGGACGTTCTGGCGGTGGAGGTCTCGAGCTTCCAGTTGGAAACCGTCTCTCGGTTTCGGCCCCGGGCTGCGGTGCTCCTCAACGTCACCGACGACCACTTCGACCGCCACGGCGATCTCACCGGGTACGCCCGCGCCAAGGGACGCATCTTCGAGAACCAGGGCGCGGAGGACGCCGCGGTGGTCAACCGGGAGGACGCGGCGGCGTGGGAGACCGGGCGGAAGGCGCCATCGGTGCTCCTGCCGTACTCCACGAGGCGCATCCTTTCCGTGGGGGCGTGGCTCGAAGGTGAGGATGCCGTCTTCCTCCTCCCCGGTCGGGACGGGGTGCGGATCCCCACGGGAGCGTTCCGGCTGCCGGGCCGCTTCAACCTGGGCAACGCCCTGGCGGCCTGTCTGGCCGCTGCCTGGGTCGGGGTC
>CAZYJP010000455.1:0-2222 GCA_964647795.1 uncultured Thermodesulfobacteriota bacterium | reverse complement strand
AAACCCCGCCCCCTCCCCCCCGGGGGGCCTCCCTGTGCGTGCTGGTGCCGCTGCGAAGGGTGGCATTGGCGCTCCGGACGCGTTGAGCCGGCACGGCGAGAGGGTGGGGCGGGCCACAGCGCGGCGCCACGTGAACGCCTGGGGAATCCCGCTACCGGAGGGCCTCTCCCACGATGCCTGGTGCACACTTCCCGAGAGTCTACACCCCCCGCGGGAGACGGCGGAGCCTGCACGAAAGCTCGACGAGGGCTCCCGGTCGAAGGGGTGGGCGACGCCTCGGAGCGCCGGACCCTCGCGACCCGCCCCCAGGACCATCCACCGCCCCGAAGCCGTCGGGTCCGCCGCCGAGGCCGGTCCCCTTGCTGCGCCGTCCTGGCAGGAGGGGTAACGGGCCGGAAAGAGGCCTCCGACGGGCCGCTGCTACAGCCGGTACCCGAGGCTGACACCCAGCAGGTGGGTGCGGTTCCAGTACTCTCCGCTTAGGACGTCGTTTCTGACCTTCCGGGCCTCGAAAACGCCGAGGTTGTAGAAGCCGTCCAGGACGACCCGGCCCGACCGGCAGCCGGCCCCGACGCTGAAATTGTGCTGGTTCGCGTCGGGGTTGCCCGGTTCGAGGGTGCTCGCCGGGACCGCTGCCGGGACGTAGGCGTAGCCGCCGCGCAGGGAGACGCCCTCGGTTGGCCGCCAGTCGGCGCCGGCTTTGAGCTGCCAGGAGTCCTTCCAACCCAGCCGGGTCGTACCGTCGACGAACCCGGCCTCCGGTACCTCCGTCTCGAAGTCCACCGTCGTCTCGTCGAAGCTCGACCAGCACACCACCTCCACGTCCAGGGCCAGGGTCCAGCGGGGCGCGGGGTCCAGCGCGATGCCCAGGCCGTAGATCTCGGGGAAGCGCAGCGTCGTCTTCGCGTCGGTCTCGAAGCGGGCCCCGCCGAAGAGCGGTTGGAGGGCCGGCGCGATGCCGGAGAGCTTCGCGTCCCCTTCGATATCCACCTCGATCCGGCTCCGGTAGGCGAAGCCCACCCGCACCGACGGGCCCACCCTCCAGAGCAGCCCCAGGTTGTAACCCCAGCCGTGCCCATCGCCCTTGAGGCGAAACTCCCCGTCCCCGGCCCCGAGCGGAGACTGGTCGACCATCCGTTCGGTCTGGCTGCGGGCCCAGAGGTAATCGACCCCGAGCGCCAGCGAAAGCGCCGGGTGCACCTGCCAGGCCACGGTCGGGTTCACCGCGAAGGTGGCGATCCCGCTCTCGGTGGAGCCGTAGCGGGTGAGCCCATCCTTGTCCCATTTGCGCCCCCCGATCCCGAAGGGCGAGTGGAACCCCAGGCCCAGGACCCACCGGCGGGTCCCCAGGTCCGACGTGAGATAGAGGTGAGGCGGGTAGAAGAGCTGGAAGTCGGTGCTCTCGGACTCCCCCGCCTCGTCCTCGAACTCGGATCGGACGTAGACGGCCGTCACCCCGCCGTAGGCCTGGGTGCCCGCGGACTGGGTGAGCCCACCCGGGTTGTGGAGGATCGCCGAGGGGTCGTCGGCGACCCCGACGAAGGCCGTGCCCATACCTGCCGCCTTCGCCCCGTGGATGGGCCCGCCGGCCACGGTCTCGGCCGCGGGCGCAAGGGAGAGCCACAGTGCCAGAAGAACGCTGGACCTCAGAAGTGCCCTCGAAGCGCCGTTGCCCCCCATCGGACCCTCCTTCCTATCCTTGCTCCCGGATACGATCCGCGAGCAGCCGTGTCTGTGAAGAGGGCTCTACGCCCAGAGATCCCCGGAGGAGCCTTCGGCAGCGATCGAAGGCGGTCAGGGCCGCGCTCGGCTGGCCGAGCTTTTCGTGGCAGACCATGAGGCGCCGGCAGAGGTCCTCGCTCAACGAGTCGACCTCCAGGGCCCGGCGGTAGGCCTCGGCCGCATCGGCCCACCGGCCGGCTTCCTCAAGCCGAGTGCCCAGGGTCTCCACCCCCCGCACATACCGGTTCCGCAGGCGCTCGCGCAGGTGGATGGCCCACGGCTCGTCGACCTCCTCCGGGAGGAAGGACCCCCTGTAGAGGCCGAGCGCTTCCTCCATCCGGTCCGTGGAGGGCGGGGTCTTCCCTCCCCCGAGGAGCCGCTCCAGCGCCCAGGCGTCCACCCAGCAGCGGCGGGGGTCCAGGCTGAGGCGCCCCTCCCGGACCACGAGGACGTCGGGGACCCCCAGGAGCTTTCGCAGGCGGTGCAGGGTGATCGTGAAG
>CAZYJP010000454.1:0-2226 GCA_964647795.1 uncultured Thermodesulfobacteriota bacterium | reverse complement strand
AGAGCGCGGCGGCCGCGGCCACACGCTGGGAGGTCGTCATCTTGCCTCCACGGATGGCGGGGTGGTGCCCGCGGCCGTGCTCGACTGCGCTCCTGCACGGACTTCCCGCCATTCGGGGTTGGCGAAGAACTCCCTCGTCTCCCGCGCGATCAGTCCGGACAGCAGGAGGAGGCCCACCAGGTTCGGAAGGGCCATGAGCCCGTTCATGATGTCAGCGAAGGTCCACACGACCTCGAGCTCCTGCACGGCGCCGATGAAGATCGCCACCACGAACACCAGACGGTACGGGGTCACCGAAGCGCGACCGAAGAGGCGGTCCATGTTCCGTTCCCCGTAGTAGGCCCAGCCCAGCAGGGTGGAGAAGGCGAAGAAGGCCACGCCCAACGTGACGATGACACCGCCCCACTCTCCCGGCAGACCCTGCTCGAAGGCCATGCGCGTGAGCACCGCCCCGGTCTCGCCCGAGGTCCAGACGCCCGTGGTGATGATGGCCAGACCCGTGAAGGACACCACGACCAGCGTGTCGATGAAGGTCTGCGTCATGGAGACCATAGCCTGCCGAACGGGGCTGGTGGTGCGAGCCGCGGCGGCGGCGATGCCCCCGGTGCCGAGACCGGACTCGTTGGAGAAGATGCCGCGGGCCACCCCGAAGCGGACGACCGCGGCGATCGTCGCACCCGCGAAGCCCCCGGTGGCCGCGGTGCCCGTGAACGCGTCCCGGAACACCATGGCGAGGGCGCCGGGGATCTGGGCGGCGTTCACCGCCAGCACCCAGGTAGCGCCCAGCACGTAGAGGATCGCCATCAGGGGAACGAACAGGGCCGTGAAGCGTCCGATCCAGGTGATGCCGCCGAGGATGACGACACCCGCGCCGAGGCTCAGCACGACCCCGGTGAGCCAAACGGCGACCCCGAACTCCGCCTCGATGGACGCGGCGACGGTGTTGGACTGCACCATGTTGCCGATCCCGAAGGCGGCTACCGCGGCGGCCACGGCGAAGGAGACGCCCAGGAAGCGGCCGAACGGACCGGGGATGCCCGCGGTCAGGTAGAACTGGGGGCCGCCCGACTGCTCGCCCGCCGCGTCGGCCCTCCGGAAGCGCACGCCCAGGAACGCCTCGGAGTACTTCGTCGCCATCCCGACGAGCCCGGTGAGCCACATCCAGAGGAGCGCTCCCGGCCCACCCAGGAAGATGGCCGTCGCCACGCCGGCGATGTTGCCCACGCCGATGGTGGCCGCGAGAGCCACGGAGAGGGCCTGGTAGTGGGAGATGTCTCCTTCCGACGCCCCCTCCTCCTCGCGTTTGACCAGAGCGAGCCAGAGAGCGTGGAAGAGCCTCCGGAACTGGAGGCCACGGAGGAGCACGGTGAGGTAGAGGCCCGTGAGGAGCAGGAGCGGGATGAGCAGGGCTGGGCCCCACACGAAGTCAGCGACCCTTCCGAGGAACTGTTCCACGCGCCCTCCTCCGGAGATCCCCGGTCCTGGGGTCGGCGAGACGTTCGTCCAGGACCCGGCGGGGCTCACGATCGGGGGCCTGCCCGTCCGGCGCAACCGCGCGTTCCCGCCGAGTGAAGCGGGCGGCCCCCCCCGGGTCACCTCTCGCGGGATCCGAGGTCCAGCCTCCGTGGGTGGCCTGCCGACTCCCCGCTTTACGGACGTCCGGTGGTGCGGTAGCTTTCTGGTCTGATGCCGGGCCCGTCCCCGGCGCCGGCTCTCCCGGGCAGGGTTCCGTGATGCCCCGGGAAGCCCGCACGTGGTGGGCGTAGCTCAGTCGGTTAGAGCGCCAGGTTGTGGCCCTGGAGGTCGCCGGTTCGATCCCGGTCGCTCACCCTGCTGGACCTCCGGTAGAGGTCCCTTGGTTGGACCTTGACATCCCCCTGGCCCGGGCGGTATGATGGGGGCCCTCGCGGAGCCGGAGGACGTTTCCCCTCTCCCACCCGCCGGGACCCCGGATGGCCTCAGGGGCCGCCCGCGGCCGCCTCCTCGGAAGGGGGCAGGAGCGTCGGGGGAACCCGGAGAGGGCTCCGGAGTATCAAGAGGGCTTCCGGAATGGCCTCAGGCAGGTCGGTCCGGTTGGAACCCCGGTCGATTCCGGGGGTATTGAAAGGTCGGCCCGGATTCAGGAGATCGGATCAGGGCTACGCGAAATAAAGACGCTGATTGAAAATCCGGGTTTCGAGAGAGTGAGCGGGCCCACGACGGGGAGGCACTGTGTCTTCCCCGGTG
>CAZYJP010000453.1:0-2226 GCA_964647795.1 uncultured Thermodesulfobacteriota bacterium | reverse complement strand
AAGGGCGCGGGCAGCATCCGCATCGACTACCGGAGCCTCGACGACCTGGACCGCCTCCTCTCACTTCTGGAGATCTCGGGCCGCTGACGCAGCCATGTATTTGAAATCCAAGGTCTTTTCATGCATACATCCTGCCCCTTGCGGGCTGCGGGCGTGGTCCCATGGCCCCTTCCGGTCGTCCCGGAAGGGTGGGGTGCCCCGGCGACAGGGCTCTTCCTCGGGGAGTTCTGGAAGGTCCGCATCCGGCATCCTGAGTCGGGAGTCGCAGCGGCCGTGGGGGGACGCCACGGACCAGGGTGGATTCACGGGATCCAGTGCCGCAGTTGGGAAGGCCACCATCAGGTGCACCCGGAGGGCGGGCCCACCCGGCCGACCCCGGACGAGAGGCGGTCTTTTCCCGGATGAACCTCCTTTTCATCGAGATGGCCAGTCTCGTGAGCCGGAGAGCATCCGCCCCGGGAACTTCCCGGGATCGACTCCCGACGCCTTCGGACAGGCCACCGCATTGCCCGAAGGCCGCCGGTCCCGCGGAGTCCTCCGCCTTGACACCCCAGAGGCCCAATGGTACGTAACCGTCCGACACACAAGAGGAACTTCGATCCAAGGGACCTGAAGGACCTCATGGATCACTTCGGCCTCCTGACCCACCTGGGCCTGACCATGGTGGCTGCGATCGGCATCGGGTTCGCCCTTGGGTACTATCTCGATCAGTGGACCGGGCACCGAGGCCTCTGGAAGGCCGTCTTTATCCCCTTGGGAGCCCTTTCCGGCTTCTGGGCCGTATACCAGCTCGTGACCCAGGCCGGGCGACGGGCGGACCGGAGGCGGCGGTGAGGTCATTCCCGGACTCCTTTCGCCGGTTTCGGCTCCGCGCAGCAGTCCAGGCGGCTTTCCTGGGCCTCGCGGGCACCCTGGCCTTGGCTGGGACTGCCGGGTCCGCCGAGGCGCTCGGTTTCTCCATGGGAAGCCTCGCCAGCGCGGCGGCCGTGCACCTTTTGGGGGCACAGATCGAGTCCCGGGCACCCGGAGCACCCCGACTCGCCGCCCGTCGGGCCCGGGTGGACTCCCTTCTGCGCACGGGTTTGCGCGCGGGGGTCCTCGGCGTTGCCTATGCGCTTCCCGGAGTTTCCTTTGCGTCCGCCGCCGCCGGCCTGTTCGCCGGGCCTGCGGTCCTCCTCGCCGGACACTTGGCGGGCGCCCGGTCCGCGTGCTGATCCCCGGGGCCGAGGGAGACACCATGGATGCCATCACCGAGATCGCCCAGTGGGTCGTGCCCGTCGCCGGCCTCGAGATCCACCTCAATGCGACCACCCTGGTGATGTCCTGGGTGGTCATGGTCCTTCTCGCCGCCTTCGGGGCCGCCGTCTCCCGCCGGCCCGCACTGGTTCCCGGGCCGTTCCAGAGCGTGGCAGAGGTCCTCGTCGAGATGTTTCGCAACCTGGTCGCGGAAACCCTGGGCAAGCGGGGGCCCCGTTACCTTCCCCTGGTCCTCACCCTCTTCATTTTCATCCTGATCTCGAACTGGCTCGGGATGATCCCCTTTCTCGAGGAGCCGACCAAGGACCTGAACACGACCCTGATCCTCGCTGCCATCGCCTTCCTGACTGCCCAGGTGGCCGCCGTCCGCGCCAAGGGGTGGCGCACCTACCTCAAGGAGTACTTTCAGCCCTTCGCTTTCATGTTTCCCCTCAACGTGATCGGCGAAGCCTCCAAGGTCCTCTCGATGTCATTCCGCCTGTACGGGAACGTCATGGGCGGCTCGATCATCATCCTGGTCGTGAGCCATCTCGTGCACCACCTGGTGTTCCCGCCCCTCCTGAGCGCCTTCTTCGGACTCTTCGTGGGCTCCGTTCAAGCGTTCGTCTTCGCCATGCTCACTCTCACCTACATCTCCGTCGCCCTGCAGGAGTGACCGTGGACCCAGGGGCGTGGACCCAGGCAGCCGCCGTCCTCGGCGCGGGCTTGTGCATCGGGCTGGGGGCGATCGGCGCCGCGGTGGGCGAGGGGAGAACCGCCGAGGCGGCCGCAGAGAGCATCGCCCGTCAGCCATCGGCAGCGCACGCGGTGCAGCGAACGATGCTGGTGGGGCAGGCCGTGGCGGAATCCGCCAGTATCTTCGCCCTCGTGGTTGCCGTGCTTCTGCTCTTTGCCGCTCGACCGTCCTCCGGCCTGCTGCAGGCAGCAGCCCTCCTGGCCGCCGGCCTGTGCATGGGGGTCGGTGCCCTC
>CAZYJP010000452.1:0-2228 GCA_964647795.1 uncultured Thermodesulfobacteriota bacterium | reverse complement strand
CTTCCCCGCCTCGGCGACCGCCGACTGCCCGCTGCGGAGCTCGAGGGCGCCGGCGCCGTTTCGGGCCACGACGGCGCCCTCGAAGATGGAGAGGAAGGTCCGTTGGCCATCCACTTCGACGAGGAACTCGGTGCCGCGCACCCCGGCGATCGTGTAGGGTGTCTTGACTTCCAGGCTGGCCGGCCTGCGGCTAAAGAAGTGGGCGGCGCCCTTAACCAGGTCGACCAGGGAGCTGCCTTCCTGCCTCGCCTCCTCGACGGTGATCGCGCTGTTCTCGTTGAGGCGCATCACCGCCCGGCTGGCGAGGGAGAGATCTGCCCGGCTCTTCCCCAGCACGCGGACCTGGTCGCCGGGGCAGTAGGTGTCGTCCAACTCGGCGCGGCGCCACTCGGTCTCGCCGACCCGGAGGGACTCGACCGTCCCCTGGACCGAGGTCACCTTGGCGGCCCACGGGTCGCACGTTGCCGCATCGGATATCAGGGGGAAAGCCACCGCGAGGAGCAGGGACGCCGCCCCGCCAAGAAGGAGGAGCACGACCGGGAAGCGTCTCCTGGATTGCCGCATGCACACCCCCTTTTCGTTTCGAGTTGCCGCAGTGACGAAACGGACGGGACCCTGATTTCGGGCCCTGCTTTCGGAATGGAGGCGGCGCACCCGCCAGGAACATCGGTCGGCCAAGCGTAGGAACGCCAGGAGCGCTCCGGGGAATGGGGAACGCGACGTGTGTCTTACCCGCAAATTTCATACCAGAAAGCGGGCTTTACGAAAATCATGCAAAACCGGTTACTTGCATCGTGCAACCGTGAAACGATTCTGGGAGCAGCCCCAGAAAACACAAAATGACTTCCATAAAGTGGAAAACTCTTCGCTACCCTTGCCGCCGAGACCGGAGGACTCCTGTTTCCTCCCGCCGTCGACTGCCCGTTGGCCTACCTTCGGCAGACCTCGAGAGCATTTCCCGGAACGGCCTCTGACCGAACCGGCGCGACCGCAGGGGATCGGGGCGAGGCCCATGCGTGACCGCCATCAGCGGTGCCCGGACTTGATTAGATCACTGATCGGTGGGGCCCCCCTCTTCAGAACCATCGCTCACAGGAACGTGATCGGACTACAACGACCTCGGGACGGATCGCTGCGCAGATCGCGTCGATGTGGAGAAGCCCTTTCCTGCTGAGTGTGCTCCACGCGCTGCGCGAGGGCGGGGACCCCCTCGGGTAAGGCGCATGAGACAGCGCAGACGCACCGCCGGAGTTCATGCGCGGTTGTGCGGGCCCTTTCTGGCGTAATTTGAAGGGGAGGATATGCGCATGTTTATGTGTTTTTGTGGATATTGTCAAGGGCGAAGCGGTGCGAAGCGGTGCTGCGCTGGGCACGCGGTGAGGTGCTGTTTTGGTGAAATTTGAGCAATTTGGATGGGTTCTCGGCGACCTTCCCGTGTCTCTTCGGGGGGATCGCGTGACAACGTTCTTGCCTCGGGGAGGCGGGAGTGGTGGTGTTCGCCAGGGAGGCGAGGCAGCACGACGACATGACCGGGATCGTGGTGCGTGCGTGCGCTTCCCACGCAGCGGCCGATCCGGGGGAGGAGCAACCGGCGTGAGAATCAAGTCTGGGGCGGCCGCGGGTCGATTCCGACACCGGGACAGGGCTCTCTGCGATACGGCGGGAACTCCACCTGCCTGGTGATCCGGTCGGCCGCCGGGGTGCGCAACCTGGGCAAGACGTTCGGCCAAGACCCCCCTCCGTGCGGGACATCCTGGGTTTCTCGTTCTTCGCCCCCGCCTACTCCAACCGCTATTCGATGACCTTCTGCAGCGGCCCCCACGCCCAGCCGACCATCCGGAAGTACCTGGCCCAGGGCACCGTCACGCTCCTGGCGACGCAACTCGCCCTCCTCCAGCATCCCGAGGTCCTGGATGCCGTGTCGGGAACCGGCGGGCTTCTCATCGTGGGTATCGGGATCAACCTGCTGGGGCTCGCCGCGACCCGCACGGGAAACTTGATGCCGGCCCTCTTCTACGCCATCGCTGCTTCCCTTTGGGTGTGATCACCTTCCCCGGGGCGGCCGCCGGAGGTCGTCTGCTGTCCTTGTCCGTGTCGCGCCAAGGGCCCTGGGGGGCGCCGGCAGCCATGGCGGTCGGATCGCCGACGGGTGAACCCATCTTCCGGACACAGAAAGGCCCGGCTCCAGGGAGCCGGGCCTTCGTGCTAGCTCTCTTGGGGGAGGGTCA
>CAZYJP010000451.1:0-2238 GCA_964647795.1 uncultured Thermodesulfobacteriota bacterium | reverse complement strand
TGCCGGAGGTGTTCTGGAGCACCACCGTGTTCTGACCGCCCTGGTTCTTCTCATAGGCCGCGGCCCACTTCTGTTGGTTGAGAAACTCCAGGAGGGCCGTGTCGGTGGACCCGTCGGGGCGCCCCACTCCCTGCTGGAGCTCCCGGATGCTCTCGACGTACGCGGCGTAGAGCTTTCGGATGCGGCTCGCCTCCTGGTCGGCGGCGTAGTTCTCGGCCTCCGCGATGAGCTCCCGGCGCTTCTTCTCCTCGCTGGCCTCGACGAGGTTGTCGCCGAAACGGGTCTCCCGCAGCACGAAGCTCACCACCTCCACCCCGTACTTCTGTTCCAGGGTGGGCCCCCCCACGTTGATGGGCCGGTCCTTCAGCGCCCGGTAGATCTCTTCCTTGATCTGCTCCCGCTCGCTCACCAGGCGGTTGAGCTCCTGGGCCTGCAGGATGTCCTTCACGAGCCCGTCATAGTCGGCCTGCAGGAGCTCGAGGGGGCGCAGGTTCTCGATGGCCCAGAGGCGCAGGTCACGGATCCGGTAGGTGAGGACCCCCGACGTCCAGAGGGCGACGTTCTCCCGGGAGATGATCCGCACGGGCTCCTCGACCCCTCCCAGGGAGAGCCGTTGGTTCATGAGGGACACTTCCTGCTCGATGCGGGTGAAGAACGGGAGCCGCGTGTGCCACCCGACCTCGGTCAGCACCTGCCGGTCGCCGCCCAACCTCTCGAGGACGACGGCGTAGTTGAGACGGACCTTGAAGATCGTCCGGGTCGCGTACACCACGGCGACCGCACCGTAGGCGAGGCCCACCAGCACCGCCAGCCCGAGCACCCGGCGCACCAGGGCCGTCACGGCGGCCCGCCTCAGGAAGGTTCGGGTCTCCCGGCTGTCCATGGTGCCCCCTGGGCGCACCGCATCGCCCGAGCTGGAGGGTGGGATTGGTCGGCTACAGGGTAGACCGGCGGCCGGCGAGCGCAAGGCCGCGGTGCCTTCCCCGTGAACCCCGGCCGTGGACCCCGGCCTTGCGCGGAGGCCTCATCCCCAAGTAGAAAGGACGTGGGCGGGACCTCGGACGCGGGCTTCGATGTGGTAGCGCCGAGGCGTCTGTCGTGGGTCGGTCGCGGAGGGAGGAGGTGCAGGGTGCACGTCCAGTTTCGAAACCTGGTCTTCGAGGGCGGAGGGGTCAAGGGCATCGCCTACGTGGGCGCGATGAAGGTGTTGGAGCAGCGGGGCGCCCTGGCCCACATCCGCCGGGTTGGCGGCACCAGCGCCGGGGCCATCAATGCCCTCATCTACGCCCTCGGTTTTTCCATCGCCGAGCAGAAGCACCTGCTCTCCTCCACCGATTTCAAGAGGTTCCTGGACGATTCCCTCGGCGTGATCCGCGACGTCCGCCGCCTGGCCAGGGAGTTCGGCTGGCACAGGGGTGACTTCGTCGCGGGCTGGCTCGGGGAGCTCGTCGAGAGGAAGCTCGGCCGGCCGGACGCCACCTTCCGGGACCTGGTGGACGCCGGCCACCCGGACCTGTACGTGATCGGGACGAATCTGAGCACGGGCTGGGCCGAGGTGTTCTCTGCGGAGCGCCACGGCGACATGCCCCTCGCACGGGCGGTGCGGATCAGCATGTCGATCCCGCTCTTCTTCGCCGCGGTGCGTCATGGGGCCAGGGACGAGGTGTACGTCGACGGCGGAGTGGTCCTGAACTACCCGGTCAAGCTCTTCGATCGCGAGAAGTACGTCGACCTGCCCGGCGAGGCCTACGCCGCGGCGAGGACCGGGTATTACAACCGGGAGAACGCCCGGTTCGCGTTGGAGCAGCCCGGGCGGAGCCCCTACGTGTACAACAGGCAGACCTTGGGGCTGCGGCTCGACACCCGGGAGGAGATCGCCCTCTTTCGCTACGACGAACCGCCGAAGGGAAGGCCGATCACGAAGTTCACGGACTACGCCCGCGCCCTCCTCGGCGCCCTCCTGAAGGTGCAGGAGAATCAGCACCTCCACGGCGACGACTGGCACCGGACTCTCTACATCGACACCCTGGACGTCGAGACCACCGACTTCGACTTGAGCGACGAAAAGAAGCGGGCGCTCCTCGAGTCGGGCATCGCGTGCGCGGAAACCTACTTTCGCTGGTTCGAAGACCCGGCGGAGGCGCCGGCGAACCGGGTGGGGGGGACGCGTGACGGGTGACGCGTGACGCGTGACCGGTGAAGCGTGACCGCGGGCCAGAGATGGGGGACCACCAGGGC
>CAZYJP010000450.1:0-2245 GCA_964647795.1 uncultured Thermodesulfobacteriota bacterium | reverse complement strand
GGCCGGCGACCGGAGGATAGCACAGTCCGCAGGGGGCACCAACGGGAAAGGATCCGCGGCCTTCCCCCCGTCCTCGCCGCGGGCCCGGGCAGGCTGCGCGTCACTGCCCCTCGTAACCCCGGGCCAGGTTCTCGAAGGCCGTGAATTCGCTCAGGAATGCCAGCCGCACCAGGTCGGTGGGGCCGTGGCGCTGCTTGCCCACGATGATCTCCGCGATCCCCTTGTCCGTGCTCTCTTTGTTGTACACCTCGTCCCGGTAGATGAACATGATCACGTCGGCGTCCTGCTCGATGGCCCCGGACTCCCGCAGATCCGAGATCAGGGGGCGCTTGTCTGCCCGCGACTCGACGCCGCGGTTGAGCTGTGAGAGGGCCACCACCGGCACCGAGAGCTCTTTGGCCAGACCCTTGAGGGAGCGGGAGATCTCGCTGATCTCCTGCTCGCGGACGTCGTAGGAGCCCCGCCCCCGCATCAGCTGGAGATAGTCGACGATGATCATGCCCAGGTTTGCCTCGCTCTTTAGGCGCCGGGACTTCGCCCGCAGGTCCAGGGTGGTGATCCCCGGGCTGTCGTCGATGAAGATGGGCGCCTCCGCCAGGGTGCCGGCGGCCCGAGTGAGTTTGGGCCAGTCGGAGTCCCGGAGCATTCCCCGCCGGAGGCGGTGGGAATCCACCCGCGCCTCCGCGCAGAGCAGCCGCATCACCAACTGCTCCTTGCTCATCTCCAGGCTGAAGAACGCCACCGGGGTCCCCGTCTCGATGGCGGCGTACTGGGCGATGTTGAGCACGAAGGACGTCTTGCCCATGCCCGGGCGGCCGGCGATGATCACCAGGTCCGAGGGCTGGAGGCCGGCGGTGAGCTGGTCCAGGTCGTGGTACCCGGTGGGCACCCCCGTGACCAGGTCCTTCTTCTCGTAGAGCTCTTCGATCTTGGCGAAGGTGTCCTTGAGGATGTCCTTCACCCGGGTGAAGGACGGGCGGACCTTGCGGGCGGTCACCTCGAAGATCGCCTGCTCCGCCCGGTCCAGGTACTCCCCCACCTCCGCGCCGGAGCCGTAGCCCTCGCTCGCGATTCCGGCGGAGACCCATATCAGCTTTCGCAGGATGGACCGGTCCCGGACGATCCGGGCATAGTGGACCGCGTTCTCCACCGACGGGACCTGGTTGGTCAGGCCGGCCAGGTAGGCCGCCCCCCCTGCCTTCTCCAGCAGGCCCTTTTGGCGAAGGGCTTCCGACGCCGTGACCAGGTCGATCGGGGAGCCCCGGTCGAAGAGCTCCAGCATCACCTCGTAGAGCAGGCGGTTGCCGGTGCGGTAGAAGTCCTCCCGATCGAGGATCTCGGTGAGGTGCGAGAGGACCTCGTTGTTGAGGAGCACGGCGCCGAGAACTCCCGCCTCGGCCTCCAGGCTGTGGGGGGGGACGCGCTGGAGGGCGTCGGACTCCTCGGGGGGCATGGGGGCCTTTACTCCTCCCCTTCCTTCTCCACCACCACCGTGACCTTTGCCTTGACGCTCCCCGGGAGCTTCAGTGTCACGGGGAACTCCCCGAGGGCCTTGATGGGGTGGTCCAGGGACACCTGCTTGCGGCTCACCGCAAACCCCTTTCGGGTCAGGGCCTCCTCGATGTCCAGGTGCGTGACCGACCCGAAGAGCTGTTCCTGCTCCGACGCCTTGCGCCGGAACACGAGGCGAGTCCCTGCCAGGGCGGCGGCGAGCTCTTCGGCCTTGGAAACCTCGCGCAGGCGCTTCTTCTCCAGGGCCTTCTTCTGGTGCTCGAGGGCCTTCACGTTACGGGGGTCGGCCAGCATGGCCATTCCCCGGGGGACGAGGAAGTTGCGCGCGTACCCGTCCTTGACGGAGACCACGTCGCCCACCGTACCCAGGTTCTCGACCGATTCCTTGAGGATGACCTTCATCGGAGCGCCTCCTGTGGGCTGTTTCTTGGCGTCAGGTGTGGAGACCCTGCTCGGGGGGGCGCGGCGACCAGCGGGCCCGAAAGTCGAACCAGAGGTCGAAGGCCCCCAGAGCGGCCACCACGAGCATCAGGGGAAGCTGCACGAACAGCAGAACATAGGCTGCCACCCGGAAAAAGAGGGGCAGCCCCCTGGCCGTAAACAGGTGGTGCATCACCGCGAAGCCCTGGAGGAAGTACACCCCCAGGGAGATCACGAACACGTTCAGGGCGAGGATGCCCAGGCCGCCGCGGGCCAGGAAGGCCAGGAGCCCCGAGCCGATCAGCCCCCAGAT
>CAZYJP010000449.1:0-2249 GCA_964647795.1 uncultured Thermodesulfobacteriota bacterium | reverse complement strand
AGAAGTTCCCCGAGCGGTTCGACGCCGAGCTCGCCCGGGGGCGGGCGGAGCCGCAGGCGTGGCGGGAGGCGTGGACCGCCGTGGGAGATGGTGCGGCCGAGACCTACTCCGCCATCCAGGCCTCCGAGGTGGAA
The DNA here is from genome assembly GCA_964647795.1 of uncultured Thermodesulfobacteriota bacterium. Taxonomy (GTDB): domain Bacteria; phylum Desulfobacterota; class Deferrisomatia; order Deferrisomatales; family JACRMM01; genus JBFLZB01. The sequence goes on along the minus strand of CAZYJP010000449.1, from coordinate 2,115 downwards.
CAGCGCGCCGTGAGGGAAAAGATCCGCAGGGTCCAGCAGGAATTGGCACAGGTGGCCACCGGCCGGCGCGAGGAAATCCAGGTGCGGGTCCGTGTGGCCGCGGAAGGGGCCGGCCGGGCGACTCTCGCCCTCTCCTACCAGGTCCCGGGTGCCGCCTGGCGACCCACCTACGAGGCCCGCCTGTCCACGGAGGAAGGTTCCCTGTCCCTGATCCAACACGCCCAGGTGCGCCAGAGCACCGGCGAGGACTGGGCCGAGGTGATCCTGACGCTCTCCACGGCCCGGCCTTCCGAGGGCGCCCAGGTGCCGGTGCTCGAGCCCTGGTTCATCGACTTCGTCTCGGTTCGTCCTCTGGCAAGGGCCGCGGCGCCGCTCCTGATGGCCGAGAGGGCCGTGGGGCGGGACGCGGACCAACTCGCGGCACCGGCGCCTTCGGAGGTCCCCGTCGATTGGGAGCAGGCGGCGGTGCTCGCCGGGGAGTTTGCCGCCGAATACCGCGTCCCGGGGGCAGTTACCGTACCTGCCGACAGTCAGCCCCACCGGTTCGCCGTGGGGGAGCACGCCCTGGAGGCGCGGCTTTCGGTGCGGGCGGTGCCCAAGGCGGCCCCGGTCGGCTACCTCCTGGCCAAGGCCGTCTTCCAGGGTCAGGCGGCGCTCCTGCCCGGCCCGGTCTCCCTCTTCCGGGGCGATGCGTATATCGGCAAGGTGGCGCTGCCCCTGACCCGGCCCGGAGAGGAGGTCGACCTCTCCTTCGGGGAAGACGACCGGGTGCGGATCGCGTACGCCTTCGACACGGGGGAGCGTTCCCGCACGGGCATCTTCGAGAAGCGCCGCCGGGTGGAGCGCCGCTACCGGCTGGAGGTGGCGAATCACCACGGTCGGCCCCTGGAGGTGACGGTCCTCGACCAGCTCCCGGTTCCCCAGGACGAGAGGATCAAGGTGGAGCTCCTGGAGGGCTCCACCGCGCCCACGGAGCGGGACCCGGCCGGGGTGCGGGGCGCACTGGCTTGGAGCAGGACCTACCAGCCGGGAGAAGAGGCGGTTATCCTCTTCGGGTATGCCGTGACCTACCCGGAGGGGGAGCAGGTCCCCGGGTTCTAAGTGGTCCGCTCCGTAAATACAATACGGTGACGCACCGATACTAAGGGTCTCCGATCCCACGCAGGCCTCGTGGGTGCCCCGACGGCCGGGCGCAGGGCCCGGGGAGGAAGGATCTCCAGTGGACAAGGTGAAGCTTGGGCCCAAGACGTTCCTCTACCCCATGCCCGCGGTGCTGGTGGGCGCCGAGGTCGGGGGGAAGGCCAACTACCTCACGGTGGCCTACTGCGGGATCGTTCAGCACAAGCCGGCCATGGTCGCCGTCACGCTGGGGAGGGGCCACCACACCAACCAGGGCATCCGGGAGCACGGCACCTTCAGCGTCAACATCCCACCGACCCGGATGGCCGCGGTGACCGACTGGCTCGGGCTGCACTCCGGGGCCGTGGTCGACAAGTCGGCCATCTTCGAGAGCTTCTACGGGGTTCTCGGCACCGCCCCCATGATTCGGGAGTGCCCCCTGAGCCTGGAGTGCCGCCTCGTGAAGACCGTGGATTTCGGCGGGATGAACGAGATCTTCATCGGCGAGATCGCCGAGGTCTATGCAGACCCCGATGTCTTGACCGGAGGGCTCCCGGATCTGCGCAAGCTCGACCCCATCGTCTTCTCCATGCACGACAACACCTACTGGAAGGTGGGAGAGCCGGTGGGCAGGGCCTGGAGCTTGGGGAAGTCGTTCGTCCCGCCGCGGGGCGGTGCCGGCGGCCCGGGAGGGGTGCCGGGAGACCCGTGAACCGTGAAGGGGGATCGGCGACGAGGTGGGCACGGCCGCGGAGGACCGCTGCCCGTGAGGGAGACAACAGAAAGGAAGGGAAAAGACATGAAGAAGATCGTCTGTGCGGGAATCGCAGTGCTGCTGGGGTTGGTCGGTTGCGCCGGCATGGAGACCAAGACCGGGAAGGGTGCCGCGGTGGGGACGGCGGCCGGTGCCGCGGTCGGCGCAGGGCTCGGCCAGGCCATCGGCCGGGACACGAAGTCCACCCTCATCGGCGCCGCCATCGGCGCGGCGGCGGGAGG
>CAZYJP010000448.1:0-2250 GCA_964647795.1 uncultured Thermodesulfobacteriota bacterium | reverse complement strand
GACCTGCACCGCGCCCTTGATCCGGGTCCGCCACTCCCGGCTGGTGTCGATCATCAGGTCGATGATCCGGATCGGCACCTTGGCGTCGCTGAGCTTGACGATCTGCTCGGTGGAAACGTCGAAGCGGCAGTCGCCGGTGCTGATCGACTTGACGATCAGGTCCTCCGCCTCCTTGCTGAGCCTGCCGTCCTCCCCGGCCAGGACGTGAAGTACCCACATTGAGGGGATTGGGACGGGATAACGGGATCGACGGGATGGCGACACGGGTAGCGGCGTACGCGAACACAGGGACGGGGGGAGCGGAAGGACGCGGGCCGTGACGACCCTTCGGGGCACGGTCCAGACCGGCCGCCGCGAGGCGGCGGGCTTCCTCACCGTCCCCTGGGTTGCAGAACGACTGCAGGCCCGGTACGGGTTCGTCCCCTACCCCGGAACCCTCAACCTCAGGATCGAGACCCCGGAGGACCAGAAGCGGTGGGTGGCGCTCCGTGACGGCCCGGGGTGGTGGGCCCTGACTCCCGGGGAGGAGGGGTTCTGTGCCGCCGCCTGCATCCCGGTGAACGTCCAGGGAGCGGCCTGCGGAGTGATCGTCCGCCCGGAGGTTCCGGGTTACCCGGGGGATCTCGTCGAGGTCGTGGCCGGGGAAAATCTGCGAACCCGCCTGGGTCTGCGCGACGGCGACCCGTGCCGCCTCGACGTGCCCCGCCCCCCGGCGTTCCCCTGCGTCCTGTTCGACCTCGAAGGGACCCTCGTCGACTTCCAGTGGAAACTGCAGGAGGCGGAGGAGGCGTTGCGGGACGCGGCAGCCGAGCTCGGCTACGACCGCCGAAGCTTTGCCTCCGACAACTACGCCGGCATCCGGCACCGGGCTCTGGACCAGGCCGGCTCCCCCGAGGCGTGGGAGGCCGTAGACCGGCGCCTCGGGCCCGTCTACGACCGCTACGACCTCGACGCCCTGTCCCGCTGGAGCCTGCGGGAGGGGGCGGCAGAGCTCCTCGCGGACCTGGCGGCGCACGGGGTGGCGCTGGGCCTGGTCACCAACATCGGCCGCCGGGCGGTGGACTCCGCCCTCGATCGTTTCCGCCTGGGACCCCTCTTGGCCGCCGTGGTCACCCGAAACGAGGTGGAGCGCCTCAAGCCCCACGGCGGTGGGATCCGAAGGGCGTTGGAGCGATTGGGGAGCGAGGGGCCGGCCCTCATGGTGGGGGACAGCCTCTCCGACCTCTTCGCCGCTCGGGACGCCGGGATCCCGGTGGCGATCGTTGCCGGCGGCGAGAGCTCACCGGAGGAGATCCGCGCCCACCGCCCGGACCGCTTTCTCTCCGCGCTCGCAGAGCTGCGCGCGGTCGTGCTCCCCCCGGAACCCTGAGAGCCCCCCAGGACGCGCGCAGGGTGGGCACGCCCTCCCCGCCCCCGGATGCGCGCTACGGGAAACGCGCCCGGAACCGCTCCATGGCCTCGTGGAGCTCCTTCCAGGCCTTGTCCGCACCGACACGGAATTCCTGCCACACCCCCTCGGCTGCGCCCCCGATCCGCGACAGTCTCTCCTTGGCATCCTCCCGCTTTGCCCGCAGCTCCCCGAGCAGGTGCTCGTACTCCGTCCCGCCCTCCGCCTTGATCTCCCGGGCTCGAGCTCCCATCCGGTCGATCGCCGCATTCCACTCTTCCAGCTTGGCCTTCAGGCGCTCCACATAGACCTCTCGAGACTCCTTCATCGCCTTCCTCCTCCGGCCCCCGAATCCCGGCGGCCCGCCCTCCGGGCCGCGGGTGGCGGCGCTGCGAGCCCCCAGGAGTAGCAGACAATCCGGTCGTGTCAACCGGTGCCCCGCGCCAGGATCCACCACCCGGTTCGGGCCAGGACCGGTGAGCCCTCATGTTGCGTCGCGCGATCCGCGATGTTTCGACGGGGAGTCCCCCCGGGTCGAGGAAGTGCCCCAGCTCACCCTCCCTCTCCACGGCCACGACGAGCTCGGGTTGCAAGAGCTCGATCTTCCAGCGCTTGAGGGCGCCGCCCCCGGCAGCCGGGGACACCAGTCCGGTGGTGTCCACCACGGCGACCCGCACACCCCGCTGGCGGGCGAGGTCGCGGAGCCGGTGGAGCCCGATGACGACCGGCAGCATGTGGCACCGGGGGGAGGTGTTTCCGACGAAGAAGACCGCTTCGGGCGCCGGGATCCCTTCGGCCGGACCATCCACCAGAGCCAGGCTCTGGGTCGCGGGCAGGCCCAGGGAGGGCTGGCCCACGTCGCC
>CAZYJP010000447.1:0-2261 GCA_964647795.1 uncultured Thermodesulfobacteriota bacterium | reverse complement strand
TGGCGGTGCCGGCCCACGACCAGCGCGACTTCGAGTTCGCCCGCAAGTACGGCCTGCCGGTGAAGGTGGTGATCCAGCCCGACGGGCCGGCCCTCGAAGGGGAGTCCCTCACCGAGGCCTACGACGGGGAGGGCCGGATGGTGAGCTCCGGGCCCTTCGACGGCGAGCCCAACGCTTCGGGCATCGTCAAGGTCACCGCGTACCTGGAAGAACAGGGGTGGGGTGCCGGCGCGGTGAACTACCGGCTGCGGGACTGGGGTATCTCGCGCCAGCGCTACTGGGGGGCGCCCATCCCGGTGGTCCACTGCGAGGGCTGCGGGGTGGTGCCGGTGCCCGAGGCGGAGCTCCCGGTGACCCTGCCCGAGGACGTGGAGCTCGCCCAGGGCAAGGTGCTCGGACTCGCGGAGATCCCCTCGTTCTACGAGACCTCCTGCCCGGCCTGCGGCCAACCCGCCCGGCGGGAGACCGACACGATGGACACCTTCGTGGAGAGCTCCTGGTACTTCGCCCGGTACGCATGCCCCGATTTCGACCGGGGCATGCTCGACAGGGGGCGCACCGAGCACTGGATGCCGGTAGACCAGTACATCGGGGGCATCGAGCACGCGGTGCTCCACCTCCTCTACTCCCGGTTCTACACGAAGGTACTCCGCGACCTCGGCGTCGCCGCGGTGGACGAGCCCTTCACGAACCTCCTGACCCAGGGGATGGTCTGCAAGGAGACCCTGCGGTGCCCGACCCACGGCTGGCTGCTTCCCGAGGAGGTCGCCGAGGGCGCCTGCGCGAAGTGCGGGACTCCGGCGGAGCGGGGCCGCACCGAGAAGATGTCGAAGTCCAAGAAGAACGTGGTCGACCCGGAACACCTGGTGCGCACCTACGGGGCGGACACCGCCCGCCTCTTCAGCCTCTTCGCTGCGCCCCCGGAGAAGGATCTGGAGTGGAACGAGGAGGGGGTGGAGGGCGCCTCACGGTTCCTGCGCCGGGTGTGGCGGCTGGTGGCGGAGAACCACGAGTGGCTCCGGGCTGAACGGGCCTTCGGGGGCGGCGAGCTGGAGGGCCCCGCACTGGCTCTGCGGCGCAAGGTCCACGAGACGGTGAAGAAGGTCACCGAGAACATCGAGGACCGGTTCCACTTCAACACGGCCATCGCCGCGGCCATGGAGCTGGTGAACGAGCTCGTGGGCTTCGAGCCCCGGGGGGGGGCGGATCGGTCGGTGTTTCGCGAGGCGGTGGACGCGCTGCTGAAGCTCCTCGCGCCCATGGTCCCCCACGTGGCCGAAGAGCTGTGGGGGGCTCTGGCCAACGAGACCAGCCTGGCCGACACACCCTGGCCCACCTGGGACGAGGGGGCGCGGCGCAAGGATTCGATCCTGATCGTCGTCCAGGTGAGCGGCAAGGTGCGCGGTCGGATCGAGGTGCCCGCCGCCGCCACGGAGGAAGCGGTTCGCGAGGCGGCGCTGGCCGACGAGAACGTGGCCAAGCACCTGGAAGGAAGGGCGGTGGTGAAGGTCGTCTACGTCCCGGGCCGGCTCCTGAACCTGGTGATCCGGTAGTGCCTGTCGGGAGGCGCACATCCCCGCCCGGGCCGCTCCCCGCCCTTCTCTCCCTCCTCGCCCTGGCGGCCCTGGCCGGAGGCTGCGGGTATCGCCTGGTGGGGCACGGGGCCGCCCCCCGCACCCTGTGGATTGCCCCCGTGGCAGACGAGGGGGATGTTCCCCTCTTCGGCGCGAACCTGGCCGCGGAGCTCAGCCGCCAGGCGGTGGACCGGGGAGGCATGTCCCTGGTCCGGAGGGGCGGAGCGGAGGCGCACCTCGCGGTGCGCCTGGACCGGGTGTGGGAGGCGGGGGCCGCCTACGTGGTCGGGGATCTGGTGCGCGAGTACCTTCTCACCGCCGAGGTGACCGCGACCCTCTCGTCCGCCGCCGGCGCGATCCTCTGGAGGGGGAGCGGCATTCGGGCGGATCGGGAGTTTGCGGCGGGCCGCAGCATCAACGAGACCGAAGCGAACAAGGACCAGGCCCAGATATTGCTGGCCCGCGACCTGGCCCGGGAGGTGCTCCGCCGGGCCGGCCTGGCCTTGGGGGCTGCGCCGTGAAGGCCGCCCCGGTGGTCTGCATCTGGGGCGAGGAGGCGTTTCTCTCCGACCGGGCGCTGGCTGAGGTTCGGGCCGAGGTCCTGGCCGGCGGGGACCCCGGGCTGAACTCCCAAGTCTTCGAGGCGCCCGGTGCGAGCCCCGGCGAGGTGCTCAATGCAGCCCGAAC
>CAZYJP010000446.1:541-2273 GCA_964647795.1 uncultured Thermodesulfobacteriota bacterium | reverse complement strand
CACTGGCCGTTCACGTCGCGGAACGAGAAGACCCGCTCCTTGGCGCGGGCCTTCTCCTCGTCGCGGCGGGCGCCGCCGAAGACGGCGTCGAACCGAAACTCGCGCAGCGCGTCCAGGAGCGTGACGATCTGCATGCGGTTGCGGCTCTGGTTCTCGCCCGCCCGCTCGACGATGCGGCCCCGGGTGATGGAGTCCTCCACCGACCGGACCACCAGCCGGGCGCCCAGCTCGGCCGCCCGCCGGTCGCGAAACTCCAGCACCTCGGGAAAGTTGTGCCCGGTGTCCACGTGCAGGAGGGGGAAGGGCACGGGCAGGGGGTCGAACGCCTTCTCCGCCAGGCGGAGCATGCAGATCGAGTCCTTTCCCCCGGAGAAGAGGAGGACGGGCCGCTCGAACTCGGCGGCGACCTCCCGGAAGACGAAGATGCTCTCGGCCTCGAGCCAGTCCAAATGGCTCAGGGACGAGGGGTGGTCTCGGTGGGCGTGGGCTTTCATGGGTTTCCTCGAGGGTTTTTCCGTGGGTGCGTGTCTCGGCCGTTCTCCCATGACTCTCGTTCCTCGGCGGCGGGCCCGGGCGTTCACGGCCGGTGGAGACCGCACTCCTTGTGCTCCGGATCCTCCCACCACCACCGACCGGACCGCGAGTGCTCCCCGGGGGCCACGGCGCGGGTGCACGGCGCGCAGCCGATGGAGGGATACCCTTGCAGGTGCAGCCGGTTCAGGGGAAGGCTCTTCTCCTGGACGTAGGCCCACACCTGCTCCCAGGTCCAGTCCAGGAGGGGGTTGATCTTGAGGATGCCGCCGTGGGCCTCGTCCACCTCGATGGGGGCGAGCTCGGTCCGGGTCACGCTCTGCTCGCGCCGGAGCCCCGTAATCCACCCCGCGAGCCCCCGGAGGGCCCGGCCGAGGGGTTCGACCTTGCGGATGCGGCAGCACTCGTGGCGGTTCTCGAGACTGTCGCGGAAGCTGTAGAGGCCCTTGTCCCGCTCCAGGCGTTCCACGGCTTCGCGCTCGGGGAAGTGCCACTCGATCGGAATTCCGTACCGGAGCCGCACCGCCTCGGCCGCCTCGTAGGTCTCTTCGTTGAGGCGTCCCGTGTCCAGGGCGAAGACGCGGACCGTCTCGCGCAGGGCGGGGGCGACCTCCCGGAGCAGGTCGAGGACCACCAGATCCTCGGCGCTGAAGGAGCAGGCGAGGGCCACGGGACCCCGGGCGGCCTCGAGGCCGACGCGAAGGATCTCGCGGGGCGGGGTGCCCGGGGCAACGGGGGGCGCAGTGGTTGGCGTCATGGCGGCCTCGATGAATGGCAGATCTATGCGTGACAATACACGACACGAGGATAGAAGATTTTGCATTGACAGTCAAGAATAGTATCGCATAATCTTCTAGGGTCAACGAGTAATACGCTCGATATATTCTCCTACTGTTGGCAGAGAAATGAAAATCGACCCCTCGGACGTCTCCACACACACCGTGCTCGACGCCCGGCCCCCGGCGGACGGGGCTCTCGCCCCCCGATGGAAGGGGCGCCGATGACCCCCCGGGAAGCCCTGGAGCGAAAGCTGGACCTCCTGGCCAGGGGGGTGCGGCTCGCGACGGAGTCCGACGAGGCCCCCTCCTGGCTTGGGCCCGGCGTCTCGCTGGACCTGGGCCTGGAGGACGGGCCCATCGTGCGGGTGAGGGTTCGGGACGAGGGCAGCTCGTGCCGCGGAGGCGCATCGACGTTGTGCATG
>CAZYJP010000446.1:0-531 GCA_964647795.1 uncultured Thermodesulfobacteriota bacterium | reverse complement strand
GGTGCCGGGGCAGGGGGAGCTGGACCCTCTCGGACGGGGGGTGGTCCGCGCCCGCCGAGCTCCTCACCCGGAGGGGGCCTTCGTCCCTGGGAAAGGTCCGCGGCCGGTTTCTCGTAGTGCCCCTGGGCGTGGGGGGACGGGGGCTCCCCTCCTCCCAGGCCGTCGTGGACGAGATCCGAGCGGTCTTCCAGGAGGGCCGGGCAGACTTCGTGCGCCTCGTGGCCGGGGAGGGGGATCGTCGCCGTTGACCCAGGTATAGACGATATCGATCCGGCCCTCGTCCGGGAGATCCGCAACCACTTCGACACCGCCGTGCAGGTGGTCACCGGCCCTCTCGCGCCCGCCCTCGCCCTCGAGTGGTACGCGGGAGGGGTCGACGCCCTGGCCGTCGAGGCCCACCCGGACGTCCCGGGGCTGGAGGAGCTCTGGGCTCGGGCCGGGGCGGTCTTTCCCAGCGGTACGGTGACCTGGCATCTGCCCTGGGATCCGGCCTGGGCTCCTCGGGCCCGGGCCCTCTTCGACGGGAGCCTC
>CAZYJP010000445.1:0-2274 GCA_964647795.1 uncultured Thermodesulfobacteriota bacterium | reverse complement strand
AGGCGACGTCCGCGGGGCACGAGCCCTGGCGGTCCACCAGGATGGCCCGGAGCCCCGCCGCAGCAGCACCGAGGACGTCATCGGCCACCAGGTCGCCCACGTGCAGGACCTCCGCCGGTTCCAGCCCCAGCCTGCGGGCGCCTTCGAGGAAGATCGCAGGATCGGGCTTTTCCGCCCCGAACTCCGCCGACACCAGCACGAACCGGAAGGCGGGCGCGAGCCCGAGCCCGCCGAGCACCGCGTGGAGGCGACTGTCCCAGTTGGAGACGACGCCCATGGGGATGCCCCGGGCCGACAGCTCCTCCAGGCAGGGAAGGACGTCCGGGAAGACCTCCCAGTGTTCGGGCCGCTCGAAGGCCGGGTAGAGCTCCTCGAAGAAGGGCTCGAACCGGTCCCGCAGCGCCTCCCAGTCTCCGGCCAGCCGAAACACCTGCTCCACCACGGCTCGCCACCACGCCCGTTCCCGCTCGGAGGTGTGGGGGCGGGAGACCTCAGCGACGAAACCGGCCTTCCTCTCCCGGAACACCTGCCGAAAGGCCCCATCCAGGGCTCCGGCGTCCGCCGGGAACCCGTGGCGGCGGGCAACCTGGGCATAGAGGGTGCCCACGCTGCCCCGCACCCGGATCAGGGTGTTTCCTGCGTCGAAGAGGACCCCTCGAATCGTTCCCATTTCCCCGCTCCGAGTTGCGGAATTGGTTTTCGCGTGGTAGGTTTCGGCCGCGCTTGGACGATCCCGGAGGGCCGAGGGCGTCGGGCCTCCCCCGACCCCCGATCCCGGCTCCTCGGTGCGTCTCTGTGGTGCGTCATCCCGGTTCGTTCCAGGGTACCGAATCGGAGGGGCAGAACGCCATGCGCTACGTCGTCGGAGCGAGCGCGGCCGGCTTGGCCGCGGCGGAGACGCCATCGTGGCGCACCTGAACGCCAAGAGGCTGGGGCTGAGGGTGTAGCGCGGCTCGCCGCCGCCCGCGGACGGGCCCTGTTACGGCGATCCCTTCGAAGGACCGGTGAACCTGGCGACGTGCCGAGGGAGCACCCCGGCCGTCGGCCAGGGTGCAGATCGTGGCCCTGGGCTGTTCCCCTGGGCTGTTCTTGACACGCCTGGGCAAGCTCTCTAAGGTTGGCACCTGTTTCCCTTCTGGACCCGGAGCCGCCGCCCGGGATCCCCTGCCCCGAAGGCCCATTGGCCTGATGCGCATCATTGAATACTCCCAGCTCGCCCCCCGGCAGTTTGAGCGCTCGGTCGTCACCGTCGGGAACTTCGACGGGGTCCACCTGGGCCACCAGGCGCTCCTGCGCCGCGTCGTGGAGCGGGCACGGGGGCAGCAGGCCGCCTCGGCCGTGTACACCTTCCACCCCCACCCCCTGAAGATCCTGAACCCGGCCTTCTGTCCGCCCCTCCTCACCGCCTTCGAGGACCGGGCCGCCCGGATCGCCTCCCAGGGCATCGACGCCCTCGTCTGGGCCCGCTTCGATCGAGACTACGCCGCCCAGGAACCGGAGGAGTTCGCCCGGCAGACCCTGGCGGGGAGCCTGGGGACGCTGGAGCTCTGGGTGGGTCCCGATTTCGCGTTCGGCCGGGGGCGCCGCGGCTCTATCGAGCTCCTCCGGACGCTGGGGCGGGAGCTGGGGTTTTCGGTGGAGGTCCTCCCGGCTCTCGGCCTGGGGGGGGAGGTCGTGTCCTCCACCCGGATCCGGCAAGCCGTGGCCGAGGCCGACTTCGAGACCGCCCAACGCCTTCTCGGGAGGCCCTACGCGCTCCACGGCCCCGTGGTGCGCGGTGCCGGGCGCGGCCACGGCCTCGGTTTCCCGACGGCGAACGTCCTCGTGTGGGAGGAGTGTCTCCCGCCGCCGGGCGTCTACGCCGCGTGGGCCGTGGAGGCCGCGCAGGGGGCGGCGCCCCGGGCGGCGGCGCTCAACATCGGGGCCAATCCCACCTTCGGGGGCTCCGAGACCACCGTGGAGGCCTATCTCCTGGACTACGGGGGAGACCTGTACGGGGAGGAGCTGGAGCTCCGCCCCGTCAGCGCCCTTCGTGGCGAGATCGCCTTCCGAACCCCGGCCGACCTGGCCCGGCAGATCGCGAAGGACGTGGAAGAAACGCGCCGCCTCCTCGGCCTGCGGGAGGTCTCCGTGGGTGGGGGGTCATGAGCGGGGCCTCCGGAAGCTCAACCCTCACGGCACGCACCCGCCTCTTCGGCCTCGTCGGCCACCCCGTCTCCCACAGCCTCTCCCCGGCGATGCAGAACGCCGCCTTCGTCGCCGCGGGCCTCGATG
>CAZYJP010000444.1:0-2278 GCA_964647795.1 uncultured Thermodesulfobacteriota bacterium | reverse complement strand
CAAGCCACGCCGGCCCAGCGACGCCGATCGCCCTCAAGACGGCCGCAGCCACAACCATTCGATATTCGTGGCAATCTTTCTGCCTTGACCGGAGGGACATAGAATGTCCCCTCCACTTCCGCCAGGGGAGGAAGCGTGGGCCGGGGTGCAGCAGCCGTCGGGGAGGAGGGCGAAGCAACGTGTCGGGTTATGCTGCGCCAACCCAACCTCCGGATGGCGACCGCAAAACTGACCTTTCCATGAGGCCGCCCCGTCGGGCGCCTGCTCTCAGCGGGTGCCGGGCAGGGCCGACAGCCCTCCTTTCTCGAGGGCCCCCTGGAGTTGGCGCTGGTTTTCCCTCTCCCGGCGCTTGGTCTCCCGGTAGGCTTCCCAAGACGTCTCGTAGAGCTCGGGGTACTGGGCCGCCAGGTCGAACCAGGTGCGCAGCCCTTCCTCGAACCGCCCCTCGTCGGCCCCGTTCCGGTTCTCCAGAAAGGCCTTCAGCGCCAGGTAGTAGCGCACCCCGTTTCGCTCCACGATTCCCCGCACTCCCCGGACAGGGGCAGGCGCCTCGGGTTCGAGCGGTGCCTCCCGGGTAAACCCCACCTTGCTCCGGCCGAGGGTCCCCAGGTAGAGGGCGGTGCCGGCCCGGCTGATCGGGCTCTGCGCGTAGGAGCTCGCAAATCGGATGAAGGTGCCGTCCCCCACGGGTATCGCTTCCACCCGGAGGCGGTGGTCCCGGGTGCTCAGGGGCCCGCGTTCCGCCAGCAGGTCGACCTCCACGTAGGCGCCTTCGACACTTCGGGGGGTAAACCCATAGTCGAAACGATAGGCGTCCTCGGCGGCACCATACCCCTTCCGGCCCGAGTAGAGCACCAGGAAGGGCTCGCCGGCATCGAGCCCGTAGGCGCACGCCTTGATGTTGAAGTGCAGGGGGACGAAGTCACACCAGTCGGCGGGCTCGGCCAAGGACGCAGCGACGGTCTCGAAGGGAAAGGGGAGAACCCCGAGGACTTCCGCCGACACCTCGACGGCTCCCTCCCGAGAGCGGATCTCCAGGGCCTCCGGGAGCCCCGCCGCGGCCCCGCGCTCCCGGTGGCCGTCCCAGGCCTGGCGCAGGGTCTCCCCGGCGGCTCCCGAGAGGGCGGGCCAGCATAACAGGAGAGCCACGAGAGCAAGTGCCGTCCACGGGCTGTGGGGCGCCGCGGGAGGGCGGAGAGCTCGGATCGTGGACACGAGTGCCTTCACCCCCCGATCCGGTCCGCCAGGGTCCCCACGGCGATGCCGAAGAACTGAGAGCGGTTCCACCGCATGATGGTCCGGAAGTTGTCGTAGACGAGGTAGGCGGGGCTCCCCGGTCCATCGGGCTGGATCACCGAAGCCGGGAGGTCCCGCACCCCGGGCAGATCGCCCCCGTCGGCCCGCCGCACCCCCAGGGACTGCCACTTCCCCAGGGGCTTTCGCACCTCGAGTCCCAGCAGGGCCGCGTCGAAGCCCCTGGGAAGCCGGGCCGGGCGGCCCCAGGTTCGCGCCCCGTCCCAGCCCATCCGGGAGAGGTAGTTGGCGGCCGAGGCGAAGGCGTCCTCCTTGCTCCCCCAGAGGTCGATCCGGCCGTCCCCGTCGCCGTCCACGGCGTAGCTCACGAAGGTGGACGGCATGAACTGCACCTGCCCCATGGCCCCGGCCCAGGACCCGACCATGCGGTCCGGGGTCACGTGACCCTGGTCCACGATGCGCAGCGCCAGGAGCAGCTCCTTGCGAAAGAAGGCGCTGCGGCGGCCGTCGTGGGCCAGGGTGGCGACCGCCGGGATGACGGAAAAGCCTCCGGAGACCTGACCATAATTGGTCTCGATCCCCCACAGGGCGGCCAAGAACCGAGGTTGCACGCCGTATTCCTTCCCGACCCGCTCCAGGAGTGCCGCGTTCTCCCGAAGTTTTTCCCGACCCCGGGCGACCCGCTCCTCCGAGACGACGCGGTTCATGTACTGCTCCAAGGTCCAAGTGAGCTCGGGCTGCCTCCGGTCGAGCTCGATGACCCGCGGGAGAGGCTCGATCCCCGCCAGGGCCGCGTCCAGGGTCGCCTCGGAGATACCGGCCTCCAGGGCCTCCTGGCGCAACCCCTGGAGCCATTCCCCGAAGTCCGACCCCTGGGCGCGAACGGCGGGGGAACAGAGGAGGGACACAAGCAGCGCAAACACCACGGGCCGGGACCAGTTCATGAACCTTCCTCCCAGAATCGTGGCCCCAGAGGGGGGCGGGGTATCGATGCGGCGTACCAGGGGACTTTCCTGCCAGCATA
>CAZYJP010000443.1:481-2288 GCA_964647795.1 uncultured Thermodesulfobacteriota bacterium | reverse complement strand
TGGCATCGCCGCGCGGCTTCCACCGCCGCGACACCCGCCTGGGGCTGTTCTGGCCCGAGCTGGACGAAGAGCGCGCCCGGGGGGCGCTCAACCAGGCCGTGTACTACCTGCGCCAGTCGCTGGGACGGGACGTGATCCTGAGCCGCGGGCCGGGGGATGCCTGGACCGTCTCGGCCGGCCTCGCGGCGAAGCACTCGGCCACGGCCTTCCGGCGCCAGCCCGAACGGTGTCTCCTCTGTCCGGCGGGCACGCTCCTCGACGTCCACCAGGAAACTCGGGACGGGGTGCGCCAGTACCGGCGGCTCCTGTGTCTCGAGGGCGCCCCCGAACCCGGGGTGTGCGCTCCCTGGGGCGAACCCGTCGGAGCGGCTGTTGCCGGCACGGCGGGGAGCGCGTCAGGCAGGGTGGGCCGATGATCCCCTGCACTCCCGAGGTTCGCGCGCGCCTCGTCCGGGTGGCCCAGGAGTTGGAGGCTCCCGACCTCCTGGTTCGCGGCGCCCAGGTGTGGAGCCCGTTCACGGGAGAAGTGGCACCCGCCGACGTGGCGGTCTGCGGGGACCGCATCGCCCGGGTGGGGCCCTGGGGGGGACCGGTGGGGGAGGGGACCCGGGTCCTGGAGGCCGACGGCCGGGTCGCGGTGCCCGGCTACGTGGAGTCCCACACCCACCCGTGGCCCTTCGCGAACCCCCTGAGCCTCGGCGAGGCGGCGGTGTGCCGGGGCACCACTTGCCTGGTCTACGACGACCTCCTCCTCCACCTGGCCCTCGGGCTCGACCGCCTGGAGGCGCTCACGCGCGAGCTCTCGGTGGCCTCCCTGCCCCACATCTTCTGGGTGGCGCGGATGGCGTCCCAGTCCCGCTTCGAGGGCGAGGAGGAGGTGTTCTCCCGGGAGGCGGTCACCCGGCTCCTCTCCCAGCCCCACGTGCTCGCCATCGGCGAGATGACCCGGTGGACCGACTTCTTGGATCCCACGCGCTCCACTCGGCTCCTGGAGCTCGTGGAGGCGGCACGGGCCCTCGGCAAGTTCTCCGACGGTCACACGGCGGGCGCGAGCTCCAGGAGGCTCCCGGCGCTCGCGGCGGTCGGGCTTCGCTCGTGCCACGAGGCCATCACCGCGGAGGAGGCCTTGGACCGCCTGCGCCAGGGACTGTGGGTGCTCCTTCGCAACTCCAGCCTTCGGCGGGACCTCCCGGACCTGCTCCCGATGCTCGGGGAGACCCGTTTCAGTGACCGCCTGGCGTTCACGACCGACGGCGCCAAGGCCCACCACGTGGAAGAGGTGGGGCTCACGGACCACCTGATCCGCCTTGCGCTGGAGGGCGGTGTGCCGGTTTCTAGTGCGTACCGCATGGCCACCCTCAACCCGGCAATCTTTCTCAATATGGATCAGGATATCGGGGCCATAGCGCCTGGCCGTATTGCCGATATCAATATATTGTCTAATATACAAGACCCGACCCCAGAGTGTACTGTGTGCCGAGGGCGGGTCGCGGCTCGGGCCGGCGAGCTCCTGGTCCCGGCGCCCAGTGAGGGCTTCGAGTGGCAGCGGCTGTATCGGGGGGGAGCGATTGCGGTGCCGCGCTGGGGCCCCGACCTCTTCCTCTTGCCGGGCGGCGCACCGGACCCCTTTCCGGCAGGCCGCCTGGTCAACGCGGTGATCACCCGGGAGGAGCCGATACCACTCGTTCGGCGAGGGAAGGGGCTCTGGCCCGAGGTCGACGACTTCCACGTGCTGGCCCTGACCGACCGCTCGGGCCGCTGGATCACCCGGGGCATCGTTGCCGGGCTGGCGCCAGGGCTGAGGGCT
>CAZYJP010000443.1:0-471 GCA_964647795.1 uncultured Thermodesulfobacteriota bacterium | reverse complement strand
TCTGGTGAGCACGTACACGACCAACGCGGGGATCCTCGTCCTGGGCCGCACGCCGGAGGCCATGGCCGAGGCCATGGAGCGGCTGGCGGGGCTGGAGGGCGGCGGCGGGATGGCCGTAGTGCCCGAAGTGGGGGACCCGGTGGGATTCGGCTTGCCCTTGGCCGGCATCCAGATGGCCGGGGGGTTCGGTCCGGCTGCCCGGGCTGCCCGGTCCTTCCAGGAGGCTTTGGCGGCGTGCGGGTACGGTCATGCCGATCCCAACTACACGCTGCTCTTTCTCTCCTGTGACTTCCTCCCCGACCTGCGGGCCACCGAGGCGGGATGGGTGCGCCTCAAGACCGGGGAGGTGCTCCTCCCCTCGGAACGTGTGGGGTGATGTGAGGGGAACGACCCGAGGTCGGAACCGGCGTCGACCACGGGTCGGGCGGGCCGCCGCTGCGGCCGTGCGGGGCGGTGCAGCTCCCCTGGCCG
>CAZYJP010000442.1:0-2307 GCA_964647795.1 uncultured Thermodesulfobacteriota bacterium | reverse complement strand
CAAGCGGTTCTTCGGCGCCGCCCGCAACATCGAGGAGGGCGGCAGCCTGACCATCATCGCCACGGCGCTCGTGGACACCGGCAGCCGCATGGACGAAGTGATCTTCGAGGAGTTCAAGGGCACGGGAAACGCCGAGCTCCACCTGGACCGCAAGCTCGCCGACAAACGCATCTACCCTGCGATCGATATGCAGCGCTCCGGCACCCGCAAGGAAGACCTGCTCCTCACCCCGCTGGAACTGAACCGCATGTGGGTCATCCGCAAGGTGCTCGCCCCCCTGAATCCCGTGGACGCGATGGAGTTCCTCCTGGACCGGATGAAGCGGACCAAGGACAACATCGAGTTCCTGGAGTCCATGAGCGAGTAGCGCCCCGTTTGACGGGATCACGGGATGGACTGGATGGAGTGACCCGATTGCGGTTGCGACTTGCTCGAACCGCAGACGGAGCATCCAGCGGAAGGTCTCCTGCGGCCTGAACAGCCCGCCGTCTGCATTCCTCCCGAAGATCCCTTTATCCCGTCGAGATAGACCCCCCTATGGCCAGATCCCCAATTCCTGGTATGCCACCGCGATCTTGTCGATCGCGTTGACGAAGGCTGCCGTGCGCAGGTCGGCCTTCCCCTCCAAGCGGGTCACGGTCCGCCGGATCTCCTGGTAGGCCGAGACCATGGTCTCTTCCAGCCCGGAGTTGACGAGGGCCTCCTCCCCGGGCCCGCTGGCCAGGTGGGCGGCATCCTCGGCCGAGAGCCCCTCTCCCGTCATCCTCTCCAGGGCACGCACCAGCCCCTTGTGGATGTCCTCGTCGAAGCGCTTCTCCATGCGCCCGAACCGCACGTGGGAGAGATTCTTGAGCCACTCGAAGTAGGAAACCGTGACCCCGCCGGCGTTCAGGTACACGTCGGGAAGGATTCGTGCGCCCCCGGCCGCCAGGATCTTCTCCGCCTCGTCCGTGGTGGGGCCGTTGGCACCCTCGGCGATGATCCGGGCCCGAATCCGGGGTGCGTTCTCCTTGGCGATCTGGTTCTCCAGTGCCGCGGGCACCAGGATGTCGCAGGGCAACTCCAGGGCCGCGGCACTGGGCCTCAGGCTCTCGGCACCCGGAAAACCCAGGATGGAACCGGTCTGCCGGCGGTGGGCCATGACCTCCTCGAGGTCCAGTCCCCGAGGCGCGTAGAGCGCCCCCTCGTACTCCGCGAGCCCGACCAGCACGGCGCCTCCCTCCCGGAGGAACCGGGCGGAGTGGTAGCCCACGTTGCCCAGGCCCTGGACCACCACCGTCTTCCCCTCCAGACCCGGGGCCAGCCCCAGGGACCGCATGTCCTCGGGTACCGCGCAGGCCTCCCGGATCCCGAGGTACACCCCCCGCCCCGTCGCCTCGGTGCGGCCCCGGATGCCCCCCTGACTCACGGGCTTACCCGTGACGCAGGCCAGGTTGTAGAGCTTGTCCTGCGACAAGGCGCCGTAGGTGTCGGCGATCCACGCCATCTCCCGGGACCCGGTTCCGAAGTCGGGGGCGGGCACGTCCACCCCCGGCCCAATGAAGTTCTTCCGGACCAGTTCGTAGGTGTAGCGGCGCGTGATGCGCTCGAGCTCCCACTCGGAGTACTGCGGCCGCGAGATCCGCACGCCGCCCTTCGCACCGCCGTGGGGCACGTCCACGATGGCGCACTTGAAGGTCATGAGCGCCGCGAGCGCCATCATCTCGTCCTGGTTCACCGCCATGCTGTAGCGGATCCCCCCCTTGGTCGGGAGTTTGTGCTGACTGTGCTCCACCCGCCAGGCGCTTACGACCTCGATCGACCCGTCGTCGCGTCGGATCGGGAAGTTCAGGTGATAGACGCTGTTGCACTCCCGGATCTGCCGGAGGAGCCTGGGGTCGTGGTCGGTGAAAGCGGCAGCCCGTTGGAAGGTGCGCTTCACCTGCTCCCAGAAGCTGTTCCTGCGGGACATCTTGCCCTCCCTCCTCGCGCCGGGCCGCCCTCCGGCGGCACCCCTACCGCCGTCCCGGAGAGGCCAGCAACTCCCAGAGCCAGGCGCTGGTGCGCATCCCCCTGACGAAGTCTCCCAGGTGGAGCTT
Source organism: uncultured Thermodesulfobacteriota bacterium (assembly GCA_964647795.1). Classification (GTDB taxonomy): domain Bacteria; phylum Desulfobacterota; class Deferrisomatia; order Deferrisomatales; family JACRMM01; genus JBFLZB01. The sequence goes on along the minus strand of CAZYJP010000442.1, from coordinate 229 downwards.
TTCGTCGGGTCCGTGGGCCCGGTCGTCGGGGCGGCCGAACCCCAACAGGACCACCGGCGCACCCAAGAGCCGCTGGAACGCCTCCACCACGGGGATCGACCCTCCCTCCCGGATGAAGACGGGCTCGCCGCCGAAGCCGCGGCGGACCGCCTCGGAGGCAGCCCGGACCGCCGGAGTGTCCACGGGCAGCAGGACGGGCCGGGCACCGTGCAGGCGACGGACCGCCACC
>CAZYJP010000441.1:0-2309 GCA_964647795.1 uncultured Thermodesulfobacteriota bacterium | reverse complement strand
TTCGTGGCGGACTACAAGGGCAAGCTGGACGGGCTGGCCAAGGCCGGGCGGCTGTATGAGGCGGTGGAGCGGTCGGAAAAGCTGGGCGATGTGACGGGGCGGCTCGCGGCGGTGCAGCTCCCGGTGGGGTGTCTCTCCGGCACCCTCACCCTCCAGGTGCAGGAGGTGTCCGGAGGCGTGCCCTCGGGGAGCGTGGTGGCGTCCCACTCGCTCCCGCCCCAGAGTCTTCCGGCAAGCCCTCCCGCGGTCGGTTTTCTGACCGTGACGATCCCGGGAACCCCCTTTTTCGTGGCCGGGGAGCGGTTCGCCCTGGTCCTGCGGTCCAGCGGCACCTGCGAGGTGGCGGCGGGCCCCCTGGGAGACTCCTACCTCGGCGGCCAGGGATTCTTCCGTGACGGCACACACGAACCGTCCGTCTGGCGCACCCTGGTCCCCCGCTCCGATCTGCCCTTCCAGACCCTCGTCGATGCGGAGGGGCAGCTGCCGGCGTTCCCTGAGGAGGGTACGACCGGCTTCGTCTACCTCCGCTGTTTTCTCTCCGCCCTCGGACCCTGAGCCGCCCTCCAAGCGGGGCCCTTCCGCGCAAGTCGGCAGTCTGCCCCGGGAGGGGACCCAACCCGACGAGGACCTCAGGGAGCGGCTTTCCACTCGGTCCAGAAGACCCGACTCCCCCACAGGAGCGATAGTCCCACAGCCGTGTAGAGGAGGCCCAGGGCAGCCCGGGGAAGGTCGCTGCGGCGCAGGACCGCACCCAGGCCGATCATGGCCAGGACGAAGAGCCAGCTCTTCCAGGAGAGGAACCCCCCTAAGCAGGTGCCGTCCCCCCGGCGGGAAATCCTGCCGGCGATGCGCGCCGCGGCCGCCTCCAGGGCGAACCGCCCCTTGAGGAGGCCCAGGGGCAGGGCCACAGCCAAGATGACGGCGGGCCACAGCGCCGGGGCCAGGAGGGACCAGCGGACCCCGGACGCCGTGAGCCCGAGCCCCACCCCGGTCCAGAGAAGCGCGGCCAGGAATACCTGGGTCCTGGCCCGGGCGGCCGGCTTCCAGCGCACTACCGCCCCTTCCAGACGGGCTTTCTCTTCTCCAGGAACGCGCAGATGCCCTCTTGGGCGTCCGCCGCCATGGCGTTGAGGCTCATCACCTCCTTGGCGTAGGCGTAGGCCTGGGGTTGGGGCAGGTCGGCCTGGGCGTAGAAGGCCTGTTTCCCGAGGCCGAGCACCAGGGGGCTCGCGGCAGCCACCTTCCGGGCGAGCGTGAGAGCTTCGTCTTCCAGGGCGGCCGGAGAGACCACCCTGTTCACCAGACCGAAGGCCCGTGCTTCGTGGGCGTCCAGGTACTCGCCGGTGAGAAGCATCTCCAGGGCCTTCTTCCGGCCCACGGCCCGCGTGAGGGGAACCATCGGGGTGGAGCAGAACAACCCGATCTTCACCCCGGGCGTCGCGAATCGCGCGCCCTCCTCCGCGACCGCAAGGTCGCAGGTGGCCACGAGTTGGCAGCCGGCCGCGGTGGCGATGCCGTGAACCTGGGCGATCACCGGCTGGGGCAGGGCCTGGACTGCGTTCATCATCCGGGTGCAGGTGTCGAAGACCCGCCGGTAGGCGGCGACGTCCCGTCCGGTCATCTCCGAGAGGTCGTGGCCGGCGCAGAACGCCGGGCCGGCTCCGCGGATCACCAAGGCGCCCACGGCAGGGTCCCCGTCCACCTCGGCCAGTGCCGCCAGGATTTCCTCCATCAGGCCCAAGGACAGGGAATTGCGTTTGGTGGGGCGGTTGAGCGTCAGGACGGCCACTTCTCCGTTCCGCTCCAGGGTCAGGTCGGCGTAGGTCAAGGGGCCCTCCGTTTCGCGAATGGGGTCGGGACTCGGTGTCGGCACGGTACCACGGGGCCCGGGGCGGGTAAACCGAGGTCTGTGCCCTGGATCCAGCGCCACATTTCCCGGGAGGTCCGGGCACCCCGGCCCTCCCCTCACCCCAGTCGGGGTATCCAGGACAGCCCTCTGCGGGACAGCCTCTGGGGTGTGACAGCCTCTGCGGTTGCGGCGGGGCGGCCCGAGTGCTACAAGGCAAGGAACTCTTCGGGGAGCTCCCATGAAATGCGCCCGCCTCGCCTGTCTCGCGCTCGCCCTCCTCGCGCACCCCGGGGTCTCCGCGGCCACGGAGGAGTATGCCGACCGCACCGGCCAGGACTGCGGCGTGTGCCACCGGGACGACCTGGGAGGAGGTCCCTTGACCCCCGTCGGCGAGGCCTTAGTCACGGCCGACGGGGCCTTGCCGATCCCCGAGGACATCGAGGTCCGCACCCGGTCCCCG
>CAZYJP010000440.1:0-2314 GCA_964647795.1 uncultured Thermodesulfobacteriota bacterium | reverse complement strand
TCCGGCCTTTCTCCCGACCTGGTTCAGGCCGCCCTCGACGCGGGGTTCGACGATGTGGCGGACGCGAGGGCGAGGGCCCAGGCCCTCGAGGCGGCGCGCCAGGGCGGCGAGCTCGCCCCCCTGGCCGAGACCTTCAAGCGCGTGGCGAACATCCTGAAGGGCCAGGCCACGGCCCGTCCCGACCCGACACTCTTTCGGGAGGACGCGGAGCGCGATCTCTGGGAGGTCTACGGACGGGTTCGGGATGCCATGGAGTCGGCGGCCGCCCGGGGCGCCTACGGAGAGTTCCTCGCTCGGGCAGCGGAGCTCAAGAAGGCGGTGGACGCCTTCTTCGATGCCGTCATGGTAATGGCGGAGGACCCGGGGGTGCGGGTGAACCGGCTGGCGCTGCTGGGGGGCGTGGCCGGCCTCTTCCGGGAGGTGGCGGATTTTACGAGGATAGGGTAGAGAGGATCGGGTAGATGGGTGATGGGCGCGATCCGTCGGATCGGTCGGATCGGTCCCATCCGTCGCCGGTAGGCCCACCGGACGACGGACGATTCGCAACCCAACAGCCAAGAGCCCACGACGGGAGGAACGGGATGGCCAGGTACGTCTACAACTTCGGCGGCGGCACGGCGGACGGCGACGGGGCGATGAAGGAGCTCCTGGGAGGCAAGGGGGCCAACCTCGCCGAGATGTGCCGGCTCGGCATCCCGGTGCCTGCGGGCTTCACGATCACCACCGAGGTCTGCAACTACTACCAGTCCCACGGCCGCGCCTACCCGGAGGGCTTCGAGGCTGAGATGGACGCCGCCCTGGGGCGGGTGGCCGAGGTGATGGGGCGGCGTTTCGGGGACCTCGACGACCCCCTGCTCTTGAGCGTGCGCAGCGGCGCCCGGGCGTCGATGCCCGGGATGATGGAGACCGTGCTCAACGTGGGGCTCTGTTCCGCCACGATCCCGGGCCTGGTGGCCAAGACCGGCAACCGCCGGTTCGTGTACGACGCCTACCGGCGCCTCATCATGATGTACGCCGACGTGGTGATGGAGAAGGCGGCCGGTGTCGAGGTCGGGGAAGGCGGAGGCATCCGCCACCGGCTCGAGCACAGCATGGAGGTGCTCAAGAAGGCCCGGGGCTACACGACCGACACCCAACTTGCCGCCGGGGACCTCGAAGCCCTCTGCGGAGAGTTCCGGGACCTGGTGCGCGAGGCGCTCGGCAAGCCCTTCCCGGACGACCCCCGGGAGCAGCTCTGGGGCGCGGTGGGGGCGGTCTTCGAGTCCTGGAAGGGGAAGCGGGCCGTCCACTACCGGCGGATCGAGGGGATTCCCGACGACTGGGGCACCGCGGTGAACGTGCAGGCCATGGTCTTCGGGAACCTGGGGGAGCGCTCCGCCACGGGCGTCGCCTTCACCCGCAATCCAGCCACCGGCGAGAACCTCTTCTACGGGGAGTGGCTGCCCAACGCCCAGGGTGAGGACGTGGTGGCGGGGATCCGCACACCCGACGCCATCAACGATGACTGCAAGACCGAGACCAACAGCCACCTCCCCACCCTCGAGGAGGCCATGCCCAGGGCCTACGGCGAGCTGCTCCGGATCCGGGCGACGCTGGAGGGCCACTTCCGGGACATGCAGGACATCGAGTTCACCGTGGAGGAGGGGCGGTTGTGGATGCTCCAGACCCGCACCGGCAAGCGAAACGGCCCTGCAGCCGTGCGCATGGCGGTCGAAATGCTGGGGGAGGGCCTCGTCTCGCGAAGGGTTGCGGTGGGCCGGGTGCGGCCTTCCCAGCTCGACGAGCTTCTGCACCCCATGGTGGATCCGGCCCGAGAGAAGGAGCTCTCGCCCTTCTGCAAGGGGCTTCCCGCTGGTCCCGGGGGCGCGGTTGGAAAGATCGTGCTCACTGCCGACCGGGCCCAGGAGCTGGGGGCTGCGGGGGAGCCGGTGGTCCTCGTCCGTGCGGAGACGAGCCCTGAGGATGTCCACGGCATGCACCTCGCGCAGGCCATCGTCACGGCGAAGGGAGGCATGACCTCTCACGCCGCGCTGGTGGCCCGCGGTTGGGGGAAGACCTGCGTCGTCGGGTGCGGGGGCCTCGATATCGACGTGAGTGCCGGCACGGTGACCGCCGGGGGCGTGGTGCTCCGGGAAGGAGACGTGGTCACCGTGAACGGCACCCGGGGGGTCGTGTACGCCGGAGAGGTCCCCCTCATCGTCCTCGACCCCGAGAAGAACCAGGTATTGGCCGAATTCCTGGGTTACTGCGACGGGCTGCGGCGCCTGGGGGTCAGGGCCAACGCCGACCGGCCCGAGGACGCCGCCCAGGCCCG
>CAZYJP010000439.1:0-2327 GCA_964647795.1 uncultured Thermodesulfobacteriota bacterium | reverse complement strand
CTTGCGCCGCCGCCGCCTTTTCTTCTTGGCCGGCGTCTCCTCGCCCTCGGCCACCGGCGCCGGAGCGGGACGCGGCGTCTCCGCCTTGGCCGGGTCCCCCTCCTCCGGCGGCTCTGCAGGCACCTCGCGGACCTCCTCCTCGTCCCCGAAGAGGGCGTACACCGAGGGGCGAGGGGTTCGGACCGTGGCCCCGGGGAGACCCTTGGGCGTGCGCAGGAGGGCCCGCGGGAAGTCGTCGGGCAGATTCGTCTCGACCCGGGTCGAGCCGTTCTGGCGGCACTCCAGGTAGTACTGGTTGGGTTGGAGGGCCGGCTCGGCGAAGAGGTCTACGAAGACCTGGAAGTCGTCCTCGAGCTCGAGGATCTTCCGCCGCTTACGGTTGGCCAGGATGACCGCGACGTCCGGCGGGACGCCCAAGAGGACCCGCTGGAGCCCCGAAGTGCGGGCCAGCACCGATTGCACCAGGCGCAGCACAATCAGGGCAAAGCTCTCGGGGCTCTTCACCTTCCCGGCCCCGCCGCAGGTGGGGCAGGGGGTGGAGCCGGTAACCGCGGCTCCCGGCTTCAGCCGCTGGCGGGAGAGCTCCAGGAGACCGAACTTGGAGATCGCGCCGATGTCGGTGCGCGCCTTGTCCTCCTTGAGGACCTTGTGGAGCACCTTCTTTACCTCGCCCCGGTGGGCGGCGCTTCGCATGTCGATGAAGTCGACGACGATCAGCCCCCCGAGGTCCCTCAGCCGGAGCTGGCGCGCGGCCTCCTCGGCGGCCTCCTTGTTCGCGATGAAGGCGGTCTCCTCGATGTCCTTGCCCTTGGTGGTCTTGCCCGAGTTGACGTCGATGGAGACCAGCGCCTCGGTCTGTTCGATGACGATCGACCCGCCGGAGGGCAGGGGCACGGTCTTTTCGTAGATCGAGGCGATCTGCGCCTCGACGTTGTGTTTGGAGAAGAGGGGGGCCCTCTGTTCGTAGAGCTTGACCCGTTTTTGGTGCCACGGCATCACAGCCTGGAAGAAGGCGTGGGCCTGCTCGAAGACGGCCTGGTCGTCCACCCAGACCTCGGCGATCGAGGGGGTGAAGTAGTCTCGCAGGGTGCGGATGACGATGTCGCTTTCCTGGTAGAGCAGCGCGGGGGCCCGGGCTGCGTCGTGTTCCTCCTGGATGCGCTTCCAGAGGCGTACCAGGTAGGTCGCGTCCCGGGTCAGCTCCTGTTTGGTGCGCCCCTCCGCGGCGGTGCGGGCGATGTAGCCCATGTCCTCGGGCACGCCGGCCTCGTCGAGGATGCCCCGCAACTGGCCCCGGGTGGCGTCGTCCTGGATCTTGCGGGAGACGCCCCGCTTCTCCACGAAGGGCATGATGACGAAGTATCGGCCGGGGATGCTGACATAGGTGGTGAGGGCCGCCCCTTTCTGGCCGATCTCCCCCTTGCGGACCTGGACCATGAGCTCCTGGCCCTTCTTGAGGCCCGAAGCGCCGCGGTGGCCCTCGCCAAAATACTTGGGATGGATGTCGGGCAGCGCGAGGAAACCATTTTTCTCCCGACCGTAGTCCACGAAGACGGCGTCGAGGCTCGGAAGGACCTTGACGATTCGGGCCTTGTAGATGTTTCCTTCGATCTGTTCCTGGCGCGAAGTCTCGATGGAGAGCTCTTCGAGGAGGCCGCCGGAGACGATGGCGATCCTGCTCTCCTCCTCGTTCACCACGTTGACGAGCATGACCTTGGACATGGAATCTCCCGGCAGCGCCGAGCGGCCGCCCATGTGAAAACCCAAAGAGACCAACTATATACCAGAGCGGAACTCGAAGGAGAAGTACGGAGAGAGAATGGATCCACCACCTGAGGGTAGAGAGGGAGCCTGTTTTTCAGACACGGCCATCGATCCCGGCCCGGAAGGGGACGCGGCACTGATTGAGCGAGTAGGGACCCTGCCTCGGGTCAGAGAGCTGAGGGAGGCCCTCGCCGCTGCCGGGGTTCGAGAGGCGTGGCTGGTGGGCGGTGCCGTTCGTGACCTGATGGCTGGTGCCCTCCGCGCCCAACCGGACCTGGACGTGACACTCTCCAGCAGCGGCGAGGGGGCGGCCCGCTCCGTGGCCCGGCAGTTGGGGGGCGCCTCCTTTCCCCTGGACGAGGCCGGGGGCTCCTGGAGGGTGGCCCTGGCGGCCGGGGGCACCGTGGACCTCGTCCCCTTGCGGGCCGCCACCCTGCCCGAGGACCTGGCGGGCCGCGCCGCCCTCGCAGACTGCGCGGAAGACCTTCGCGGCGGTCGCCTGCTCCTCCTCGGACAACAGTCGCAGCCAGGGACCGCCCCGGATCCCGTCCTCGTGGCGGCCA
>CAZYJP010000438.1:0-2351 GCA_964647795.1 uncultured Thermodesulfobacteriota bacterium | reverse complement strand
GGTGGCCAGGAACTGGGTCTGGCCGATCTCGCCTGCCCAGGCGCCGCGCAGACTCGAAGAAACGGCGCCCCTCCTTGACGCCCTCCAGGTACAAGACCGCGGCTCCCGTCAACTCGTCGGTCTCCAGCGCCTCCAGGAAGTCCTCCACGCCGGCCATGGCCTCGTTTCCCGTGCCGCAGAAAGCGCGGATCCCGATTCCCTGGGCCTCGGCAAAGGACAAGAGCTGCACGCCCATGTTGCCCGACTGGGAGAGCAGAGCGGTGGAACCGGGCCGAGGCCGCACGTGGGCGCCGGTGGCGTAGAACCGGAGGTGGGGGTTGAGGATTCCCATGGTGTTGGGCCCGATCAGGGTGACCCCTGCCTTGCGGGCCGTCCGCACCAGCTCCTCCTGGAGCGCCTGGCCCTCTGCTCCGGCCTCCCCGAAGCCGGAGGAGACCACCACGGCGCTGCGTACCCCCCTGGCCCCGAGCTGGGTCACGACGGGGCCCACGGCCTCGGCCGGGACGCTGACCACGGCCAGGTCCACGCCCTCGGGCAGGTCCTGCACGGTCGGAAGCACCCGGCGGCCGGCAGCGGTGCCGCCCCTTGGGTTCACCGGGTAGACGGCCCCCTGGAACCCTCCCGCGAGCGTGTTGGTCAGGAGAGAGTGGCCCCACTTCCCGAGGGTCCCGGTAGCACCCACGAAAGCCACCGAGCGGGGATGGAAGAGCCGTGCCAGGGCCCCCGGGGACACCCGCTCCCGGGGTTCCCGGCGGATCTCGTCCCCGAGCACCACCAGGGCGTCCACGGCCGCCAGGGACCCGTCGGGGCGCACCCGCAGGGGGTTGACGTCGATCTCTGCGATCTCGGGATGCTCCTCACCCAGACGGGACAGCCCCAGGGCGGCGCGAACCAGGGCCTCCCGGTCCACCGCCGCCTCTCCCCGGAAAGGCCCCAAGAGCGCTCGGGCCCGCAGGCCGTCCAGGAGATCCGAAGCCTCGTCGCCGGTCAAGGGTGTCAGGGCCAGGGCTGCGTCCCGGAGCCCCTCAGCGAGCACGCCTCCCACGCCGAAGACCACGACGGGGCCGAAGTCGGGGTCCCGATAGAGCCCGAGAAGAAACTCCCGCAGGCCCGGCACCATCGGCTGGACCAGAAACCCCCTGACGTCTTCGCCCCCTGCCGCGGAAATCTCCCGTGCGGCTTCGGCGACCTCGCCGGCGCCCCGGAGGCCAAGGCGCACGAGGCCGCGCTCGCTCTTGTGGGAGAGCGCCGGGCCGAGTCCCTTCAGCGCAACCGGGAAACCCAGCTCACGGGCAGCCTCCGCTGCCGCTTCGGGGCTGGCGGCGACGCGCTCCCCCACCGTGGGCACCCCATACAGGGCGAGAAGAGGCTTGGACTCTGCCTCGTCCAAGGTGTTGCGGCCCTCGCGGCGGGCGCGGCCCAGGGCGCTCCTGGGGTCCATGGCCTCCTCCTGAATCGAGATCGGGCTGGGAAACGGCCGACGCGTTGACACCCCTGCCGCGGCCGCTAGACTGCGGCAACGACACGAAAAGCCGCCCTCCCCGGGGCGGAGTCCCCCAACCTACGCCAGGAGGGAACCGAAATGAAGGTCACGATCGACTACGGCCTGTGCATGGGCGACGGAAACTGCCACAAGGTGTGCCCAGAGGTCTTCGACTACGACGACGACAAGCTGCGGGCCGTGGTCCGGGTGGCAGCCGTGCCGACAGGCCTGGAAGGAAAGGTCCGCCAGGCCGCCGAGGAATGCAACCCCCAGGCCATCGAGATCGAGGACTGAGAAGCCTTCGAGGGGGCCGGCACGCCGCCTTCCGGAGGCACCGCCTCACTCGCCGGGGGACGGACCAGCGTAGACGGTGGGATCCGGCAGTCCGGCCTCCGTGAAGCCCCGACGGCGAAGGAGACAGCTGTCACAGCCGCCGCAGGCTCGGCCCAGGGAATCCGGGTCGTAGCAGGAGCGGGTGAGGGAGTAGTCCACCCCGAGGCCGGCGCCGGTCCGAATGATCTGAGCCTTGGTGAGGTGAAGCAGCGGGGCGCGGACCTGGAAACGATCGCCCTCCACGCCCGCCCGGGTGCCGAGGTTGGCGACCCGCTCGAAGGCCTCGAGGAACTCCGGCCGGCAGTCGGGGTACCCGGAGTAGTCGAGGACATTGACGCCGATGAACAAGTCCCGGGCCCCCAGCACCTCGGCCCAGGCGAGGGCGAAGGAGAGGAAGACGGTGTTGCGGGCCGGCACGTAGGTGATGGGGATCTCGCGCCCGATGGCCTCCTCCGACGCGGGTTTGGGGACCTCGATGTCGGCCGTCAGCGCCGAGCCGCCGAAGGCCCGCAGGTCGATCCCCGCCACATGGTGG